>NZ_WTLH01000200.1 GCF_011421595.1 Streptomyces sp. YIM 98790
GCCTCCGCCTTCGTCACCGTCGCCCCCGCGGCCGGTGCGGGTGCCGCGGGCGAAGGCCCCCATCCGCCGGGCGGCGTCGCGGGCGGTGCGGTCGTCCCCGCCCGCCGTGCCGGAGTGCTCCGGGGCCGGGGCCCTGCCGCGCCGTCTGCGGCGCGGCAGCCCTCCGGTCGTGGTCATCGCCTCGGCCCCGGCGCCCGGGGCGGAGGCGGAGGCCGCATCGGTGTCCGTGCCGGTACCTGCGCCGGTGCCCGTGCCGCCGGCGGTGCCCGCGTCGCCGCGCCCGGCCGGCCCGGCCGGCCCGGCCGCAGCAAGGGGCGGCTCCTCCGTCACCTGGGTCAGCAGCGCGGCGGGCAGGAACACCACGGCACGGACCCCGCCGTACGGGGACCGGGNCCGGTACCTGCGCCGGTGCCCGTGCCGCCGGCGGTGCCCGCGTCGCCGCGCCCGGCCGGCCCGGCCGGCCCGGCCGCAGCAAGGGGCGGCTCCTCCGTCACCTGGGTCAGCAGCGCGGCGGGCAGGAACACCACGGCACGGACCCCGCCGTACGGGGACCGGGTGTCCACCGAGACGCTGAAGCCGTAGCGCGCGGCCAGCACCCCCACCACCGGGAAACCGAACTGCGGGGGGTCGTCGAGCTGGGTGACGTCCACGCTGCGCCGGCCGGTGAGCAGCGCGGCGGCGCGATGCGCCACCTGGCTGTCCATGCCCACACCGGCGTCGTCGATGACCACGCAGGCACCGTTGTGCACGGCCTGGAGACCGACCTCCACGCTGGTGTGCGGCTGGGAGTGGCGGGCGGCGTTGTCCAGCAGTTCGGCCACGGCCAGCACCACGGGTTCCACGGCCCGGCTGACCACCGCCAGGTCGACCTGCCCGGAGATCCGGATGCGCCGGTAGTCCCGGATGCGCGAGGTGGCGCCGCGGACCGCCTCGTCCAGCGGGGCCGCGGCGCGCTGCCGGCCGGGCCAGGAGCCGCAGAGCACGGCGATGGCCTGGGCGCGGCGGCTGAACTGGGCGTTGGCGTGGTCGATGGCGAGCAGGTCGTGCAGCACGGCCGGGTCGTCGTGGCGCTCCTGCATTTCGGAGATCAGCATCTGCTGTTCGTTGGCGAGCGCCTGGATGGAGCGCATGGAGGTCTTGAGTGCGGCCTTGGCGGAGCGTTCGGCGCGGGTGCGGGCGTCCGCGGCGGCGTCGGCGAAGCGTTCGGCCACGACGAGCAGACCCTTGCCGAAGTCGGTGCCGGCCAGTCGCTCGTCCAGCGGGCCGGGCACGGTCACCGGCCGGTGCACCGACTCCTCCATGGCGGGCAGCCGGACGGTGGCCAGGTGGCGGATCTCGTCGTCCCGGGCGCGCAGGCCGTCCGCGAGGCGTTCGCAGCGGCCCCGCACGACGGCGGTCACCCGCCGCTGACGCATCCACAGCACCACAGCGGACAGCAGGCCGGCGGACAGCAGCCAGAACACCGCCTCCGGGATGTGACGTGTCATTGATTCCTCATGGGAGCAGGGACGGACCCGGAGCCCCGCACGGGGAAGCGGACGGAGGGAACACCCAACGGCTCGGCCCTGCCCCGTGGTTGCCGGCTCCGGTGAGGCCCGAACGCTAGCACCAGGCGTCGCATTGAGGAAGCGGTGCCGCAAACTGTCCTTAACACGGAGTTACAAGGATGTTCAGTGCACTGCCCACCTATCCGAGTGCGAGCGTGACGTTCCCGTCCGCGGTTTGCGTACGGCCGGGAACGGCCGCGGCCCCCGCGTCCCCCCGGCCTCCCCGCACCGCCTGCGCGCTCTCAGGGGACCAGCGGGGCGTGCAGCAGCTCTCTCCCCGCCTCCCGGTCGCCCTCCCAGGCCAGCGAGGAGGCTGTGTGCGGCAGCCGGCCCCACAGCAGGAGCAGCAGATCCGCCGCGGTGCCGCGCACCGCGGCCACCGGCTCACCGGGGCCGTACGTCCAGGAGCGGCCGGTGTCGGCGGCCTCCACCCGCAGCGCCCGCACCGGCTCCGCCGCCCGGCCGCGCGATATCTGGCGCGGCGCCATCACCTCGAAGACCTCGGCCACGCCGTCCGCCGCCAGTCCGGCGTCCAGCGGCCCGGCCGCGCCCAGGGCGTGCTCGGCGTCCCACCGGTGTACCAGGGTCTCCAGGGCGCGGCGGCGCCGCCAGAAACCGATGGTGTGCGGCGGGAAGAACGTCCACGCCTCGGCGGCCGGATCGCCGTTCAGCGCGTCGAGCATGGCCGCGCAGGTGGAGTCGTACCACTCCAGCAGCGCGGCCCGCTCCCGGGGCGCGGGCTCCGCCCGGTAGTTCCCGCGCCGCTCGGTGACCGCGGTGGCCACCCAGAGATTCTGCCCGCCCAGATGATCGGCGAGATCGAGCAGCGTCCACTCCCCGCAGTGCTCGACCGGGGCGGAAAGATCCCCCTCCGCCAGGCAAGCACGGAAGGCATCGAGTTCACGGCCCAGATGACCGAGATATGCGGCTGAGTCCATCCCGTCCATTCCCGCACCGTATCCGGCCCGACCGACATCCCTGCCGGCCGGCACCCGCCGGCACGCCCTGCGGTTCACCAACCGGTCGCGCACTGCCACACTGCTTCTGCGCGCAGTAGCATGATCTGCTGTCGGTTGGGCGCCAGCGAGATCAGGCGGTCCGGGTGAATCCGTCCGGTCGCGCGGGAGGGGCATGAAGCGGCGGCTGGAACTGCTCCTGCAAGTTCTGCTGATCCTGGCGGCCTGCCTGCTGGGCATTGTCACCAACTACGCCACCGACGGGGACGAGGAACCGCCGCTGCTGTCCGCACTGCGGCGCTCCGCCGGACCGGCGCTGATCGTGCTCATCCTCATGATGATCGCCGTCCAGGTGCTCGTCTACCGTCTCCAGGCACCCGCACGAGCGCCGCGTGCCTGGGAGCCGGGCCGGAGCCCCTACCCGGGACTTGACGCGTTCACCGAGCAGGAGTCCGCCGTCTTCTTCGGCCGCGAGGATCACATCGCACAACTGACGCAACGGCTCCACAGCGCGGCCTCCGCTCCCGGCGAGCGCTTCGTCACCGTCGCCGGTTCCTCCGGGAGCGGCAAGTCCTCCCTCGTCAGAGCGGGCGTTCTGCCCAGGTTACGAGAGCGGCGCTGGAGGATCCTGCCGATCGTCACTCCCGGCGGCAACCCTCTCGCCGCTCTCGCGCAGTCCCTCGCCGAGGCTTCCGGGGCTTCTGACCCCACCCGGCTCGCCAGACGGCTGCGCCAGGCACCCCATGCCTTTGCGGAGGAGCTGGCGGCGCTGTCCCGGGACCGGCGGCTCCGGCGAACGCTGCTGGTTGTCGATCAACTTGAGGAAGCCGTGACCCTGGCCACCGCCGAGGAGCGCGACCGCTTCTTCGAATCCCTGCGCCACGCTCTGGCCCGGGACTCCCGGCTGTGGATCCTGGCCACCATCCGGGTGGAATTCCTCGGCGAACTGCTCGCCACCGGCCACGCCGACCTGCTGCGCGGCCCCGTCATGGTGGGGGCGATGAGCCGGGAGCAGCTGGTCCGCGCCATCGAGCAGCCGGGAGCGCTGGCCGGGATGGCCTTCGCCCCCGGGCTGGCCGACGCCATGGTGGACGATGCGGCCAGCACCGATGCCCTGCCGCTGCTCGCGTACCTGCTGGAGGAGATGTACTTGGAGGTCGGCCCGGGCGGAGCGGCCACCGAGTCCCTGTACCACCGGTTGGGCGGCGTACCAGGGGCACTCGCTCGGCAGGCGGACAACTCCGTGGCGGAGCTGCGCGAGACCGGGCAGGACACCGACCAGGTGCTGCGCGTACTGCTGAAGTTCGTCGCCGTGGAGGGCCAGGAGGTGTCCGGCCGGCCTGTGGCCCTGGCCGAGTTGACGGACCGCGAACTTCACGTGGTCGATGCCTTTGTCGACGCCCGCCTGCTGGTCACGACAACGGCACAAGGCGCGCGCGGCGCCGAGGAGGGCCAGGCCCGGGTCGCCCATGAGGCCCTTTTCCGCCAGTGGCCTCCGCTGCGCATGGAGGTCGAGGCGCGGATCGAGCGGCTGAGGCAGCGTGCCGAACTGGAACGCTGGGCCGCCGACTGGCAGCGCGCCGACCGTTCCGCGGACTACCTGCTGTCCGGTCAGCGGCTGTCACTCGCCGAGCGCTGGCTGACCGACTTGGAGCAGGAAGGGCTGGCCGGCCATGCGATCCGCATGCTGGTCTCCGCATCCCGGCAGAATGATGAGGCGTTCCTGCAGCGGGTCGCTGCCACCGTCGCCCACCACGTGCTGGACCACGCGGAACAGCAGCCGGAATCCTCTCTCCTGCTGGCGCTGGCCGCCTACGAGGAATGTGCTCGCAGTCCGCTGACCCAGCGGGCACTGATGGCAGCGCTTGCTGCGAGCCACCAGCGGGTCCGCGCCGTCGGCCACACCGACGCCGTCCGGTCCGTGGCATGGTCGCCGGACGGGCAGCGGATCGTCAGCGGCTCCCGGGACGGCACGGCCAGAATCCTCGATGCCGCCTCGGGCCGGACACTGACGGTGATCGACGGCTGCCGCTCCATGGTGGAATCCGTCTGCTGGTCGCCGGATTCCACGAGGGTGGCCACTGCCTCCCGGGATCTCACCGTGCGCATCTGGGACGCCGGAGACGGATCACTGGTGCGCAGCCTTTCCGGGCTCTCCGACATCGGACGCGGAGTCGCCTGGTCGCCGTGCGGCCGGTGGATCGCCGCCACGTCCCGGGACACCGTCGTACGCGTCTGGAACAGCAGCGACGGGGAGCTGTACCGGGAACTCCGCGGGCACCGTGACGACGTGTGGGGTGTCGGATGGTCCCCCGACAGCACCCGTCTGGCCAGTGCTTCCCACGATCGTTCGGCGATCATCTGGGACCTCACGGCAGGCAGGCCGGAGCGGACCGTGCTGGGACACACCGACTTCGTCGAGGGCGTGGCCTGGTCACCCGACGGCACCTGCCTGGCCACCTCGTCGGGGGACCAGACCATCCGCCTCACCGATACCGCCACCGGCAGTTTGCGGCTGCTCATCCGCACGCACGGCGACTACGTGTGGAGCGTGGCCTGGTCTCCGGACGGCAAGTGGCTGGCGTCCTCCTCGTCCGACCGGACAGCACAGGTATGCAGCACGCGGGACGCCGGGCCGATTGCCGTTCTCCGGGGGCACGAGGAGACGGTCTGGAGTGTCGGCTGGGATCCGTCCGGCTCCCGCCTGGTCACCGGATCGGCCGACGCCACCGTGCAGGTCTGGGACCTGCGGCAGCGCGGCGCGGAGGAACTGCTGGTGGCCGGGCATCAGCACCCCCTGACGACGGCCGCCTGGTCGCCGGACGGACGCCCCCTCATCGTCACCGCCGCAGGAGACGGCTCCGTCCGCTCCTGGGATGCGGAAAGCGGTGAGGCGCGCGGTCTGCTCACGCAGCACGAGGCACAGATCTGGTCCGTTGCCTGGTCCCCGGACGGGGCCCGGCTGGCCACGGCATCCAGCGATCAGACGGTGCGCATCACGGGGTCCAGCAACGCAGACACGATGCCCCGTGTGCTGGAGCATCCGAGCGTGGTCGAAGCCGTCGCCTGGTCGCCGGAGGGGGAACGCATCGCTTCCGCGGGCCGCGACTGCATCCTGCGCATCTGGGATGCGGACACCGGTGCGGAACGCCAGGTGTTCAAGGGGCATCAGGACTGGATCGGCGATGTCGCCTGGTCGGCGAGCGGACGCCTGATCGCCACAGCCTCGGACGACCGCACGTGCCGAATCTGGGATGTGGCGGCCGATGAGCAACTGGTTGTGCTTCGCGGGCACACCGGTTACGTCGACGGCGTGTGCTGGTCGCCGGACGAAAAGCGCGTGGCCACCGCTTCCGGTGACTGGACGATCGCCGTCTGGGAGGTCTCCTCCGGCCGCCGCCTCGCGACGCTGCGCGGCCATGGTGGCCGGGTGCGTGCCGTCGCCTGGTCACCGGACGGGACGCTGATCGCCTCCGTCTCGGACGACCGTACAGTGCGTCTGTGGTCGGCGGAGACCTACGAGGAGTCGTCGGTCGCCGGTGTGCACGCCGGCAAGGTGATGTCCGTGGAATGGTCCGGGGACGGTACACGACTGCTTACCGCATCGGCGGACGGCACGGCCAGGGTCTGGCCGACCCGGGTGGATTCCTCTCGGCTGCGGACCCGCGCCCGGCACCGGGTCTTCCGGACGCTCACCCGGGAGGAGCGGCAACTCCACATGCTGCCGCCCGCGCCGTAACCCGCCGGGGTTGAGTGGTCCTACAGCACCGGCTCGACGACCCGTTCCTCCGTGCGCACCAGGTAATCATCGGGGTCGAGCCGCATCTCCTCACGCTGCGAGGATGCCCAGTACTGGGCGTTGCGCTCGGCGAAGGACCCGGGGCCGCCGTAGGAGATGAGCCAGATGAACTGGCTGCGTTCGCGGTCCAGCCAGGCACCGCCGATCGTGAACCCCATGGCCAGACGCAGTGGAACGATCTCCTCGCGCCACCGCCGCGCCCACTCGTCGAGCATGCCTTCCTTGACGGTGTAGATCCGCAACTGCGTTGTACCGGACACCTCATGTCCCCTTTTCCTCGCCGAGTTTCCGGCCCGACGCTACCGCGTTCCGCTGACCGGATGCTGCGGCGTGCGGAAGCGGGAGAGGGGGGAGGGGGAGGGGGCGGCATCTCCGCACAGATGCCGCCCCCTTCGGGGGTCCGGGGGCCGCTGCCGGTGAGGGTCGGGGGTGGCAGCGGCCACCGGGGGCCGGTGGAGGGGTGACGGCGGGCTCAGTCCGCGGCGGCGCGGCCGGCTTCGAGGCGGGCCACCGGGATGCGGAACGGGGAGCAGGAGACGTAGTCGAGTCCGACCTCGTGGAAGAAGTGGACCGAGTACGGGTCGCCGCCGTGCTCGCCGCAGACGCCGAGCTTCAGGTCCGGGCGGGTGGCCCGGCCGGCCCGGGCCGCCGCCCGGACCAGGGCGCCGACGCCGTCCACGTCGATCGTCTCGAAGGGGGAGACCCCGAAGACGCCCTTCTCCAGGTAGGCGGAGAAGAAGCTGCCCTCGACGTCGTCGCGGGAGAAGCCCCAGACGGTCTGCGTGAGGTCGTTGGTGCCGAAGGAGAAGAAGTCGGCGGATTCGGCGATCTGGCCGGCGGTCAGCGCGGCGCGCGGGAGTTCGATCATCGTGCCGAGAGTGATGGCGAGGGAGACGCCGCGTTCCCGCTCGATGGACGCGATGATCTGCTCGGCCTCGTCGCGGACGAGTTCGAGTTCCTGGACGGTCCCGACCAGCGGGATCATGATCTCGGCGCGCGGGTCGCCGCCCGCGGCCTTCCGGTCGGCCGCCGCCTCTCCGATCGCCCGCACCTGCATGGAGAACAGGCCGGGGATGACCAGTCCGAGCCGCACGCCCCGCAGGCCCAGCATGGGGTTCTGCTCGTGCAGGCGCTGGACGGCGGCGAGGAGGCGGTGGTCCTTGTCGGCCGCCGCCCGGTCGGTGCCGGGTGAGGCGTCGTTGAGGGCGACGCGGACGGACAGCTCGGTGAGGTCGGGCAGGAACTCGTGCAGGGGCGGGTCGAGCAGGCGGACGGTGACCGGCAGGCCGTCCATGGCCTCGAAGATCTCGGTGAAATCGGCCCGCTGGAGCGGAAGGAGGGCGGTGAGCGCCGTGGCGCGTTCCTCGTCGGTCCCGGCGAGGATCAGGTGCTCGACCAGTTCCCGCCGTTCGCCGAGGAACATGTGCTCGGTGCGGCACAGGCCGATGCCCTCGGCGCCGAAGCGCCGCGCCCGCGCCGCGTCCTCCGCGGTGTCGGCGTTGGCGCGGACCCGCAGCCGCCGCTGCCGGTCGGCGAAGGTCATGATGCGGTGGACGGCGCGGACCAGGTCATGGGCGTCAGGAGCGGCCGGGTCGGCGTTGCCCTCGAAGTATTCGACGACCTCGGAGGGCACCACCGGGACCTCGCCGGCGTAGACCTTGCCGGTGGAGCCGTCGATGGAGATCAGGTCGCCCTCGTTGATGACCACCGCGTCGCCGTTGCGGTCCTTCAGGGAGAGCCTGCGGGCCCTGGTGTCGACGTCGAGCGCCTCGGCGCCGCAGACGCACGTCTTGCCCATGCCGCGGGCCACCACGGCGGCGTGCGAGGTCTTGCCGCCGCGCGAGGTGAGGATGCCCTCGGCGGCCAGCATGCCGTCCAGGTCGTCGGGGTTGGTCTCGCGGCGGATCAGGATCACGCGCTCGCCGCGCGCCGCCCATGCCACGGCGGTGGCGGAGGAGAAGACGGCCCGGCCCACGGCGGCGCCGGGGGAGGCGGCAAGCCCGGTGGCCAGGTGCTCCGCCGCCTCGGTGCCGTCTGCGCCGTCGTCGAAGCGGGGGAACATCAGCTGGGCGAGCTGGGCTCCGGTGACCCGCTGGAGGGCCTCGGCCTCGGTGATGAGACCCTGGTCGACGAGCTGGGTGGCGATCCGGAAGGCCGCCGCGGCGGTGCGCTTGCCGACCCGGGTCTGGAGCATCCACAGCGTGCCGCGCTCGATGGTGAACTCGATGTCGCACAGGTCCCGGTAGTGGTTCTCCAGGGTTTCCATGATGGACATCAGCCGGTCGTAGCCGGCCTTGTCCAGCCGCTCCAGTTCGGCCAGCGGCACGGTGTTGCGGATGCCGGCGACGACGTCCTCGCCCTGGGCGTTCTGCAGGTAGTCGCCGTAGACGCCCTGGTGGCCGCTGGCCGGGTCGCGGGTGAAGGCGACGCCGGTCCCGGAGTCCGGGCCCAGGTTGCCGAAGACCATGGCGCAGACGTTGACGGCGGTGCCCAGATCGTTCGGGATGCGTTCCTGCCGCCGGTAGAGCCGGGCCCGGTCGCCGTTCCAGGAGTCGAAGACGGCGTGGATGGCGAGGTCCATCTGCTCGCGCGGGTCCTGCGGGAAGTCGCGGCCGGCCTGTTCGCGCACGATCCGCTTGAAGTCCGCGACCAGTTCCCGCAGGTGTGCCGCGGTCAGCTCCACGTCGGTGGCCGCACCCGCCGAGCGCTTCAGCCCGTCGATCCGCTCCTCGAAGAGGTCGCCGTCGATTCCGAGCACGGTCTTGCCGAACATCTGGATGAGCCGGCGGTAGGAGTCCCAGGCGAAGCGCTCGTCACCTGCCTGCGCGGCCAGCGCCTCCACCGACTCGTCGGAGAGCCCGATGTTGAGGACGGTGTCCATCATGCCCGGCATGGAGAACTTGGCTCCGGAGCGGACCGACACCAGCAGCGGGTCGGCGCCCGTGCCGAGCCGCTTGCCCATCGTGGCCTCCAGCGCTTCGAGGTGCGCACTCACCTCGTCGCGCAGTTCCGGCGGCTCGGAGCCGGTGCGGAGGTAGGCCCGGCAGGCCTCGGTGGTGATGGTGAAGCCGGGGGGTACCGGGAGCCCGAGCCTGGTCATCTCGGCCAGGTTGGCGCCCTTCCCGCCCAGCAGTTCCTTGAGGTCCTTGTTGCCCTCGGAGAAGTCGTAGACGTACTTCACCGGTGGGGCCGGGGTGGTCGGGTCGAGCGTGAGGGACGGCGCTCTGGTCTGTATTTCCGGCACGGGACGACTCCTCGCGGAATGGCTGCCCTGACAGCGGGAGATTACCCCGCAGAACGCTCATCTGAGCGTTCCGGCCATCATGCGTGGCAAGAGTCACGCGGGCAACGAGCGACATATAGGCACATACAAGGAATTTTTGACCACGTTCGCGCGCCACGCACAGCAAGTCCCTGATCGAGGGAGGAAGCATCCCCCGGCGCCGGCGCCCTGAAATGGGCTGATATGTGTCTCACGCCCCCTTTCGGAATCGGTTCGGCCGGACCGCACCCCCGGTGAGGGTGAAGACCCGCCGCTGCGGCGGTGAGCGGAGTCACAAGGACATGGAACGGCCGGTCCCGCGACAGGCGGGATCGGCCGTTCGGGTCAGCGCGGGGGCCGTCCGGCTCGGGGCGCCACGGGGCCGTCCGGCCCCGGAGGCGAGGTCGGACGCGGGCCGGGCCCCGGGCCGGGCCGCGGGTCACGCCCCCGGGCCGGGCCGC
>NZ_WTLH01000201.1 GCF_011421595.1 Streptomyces sp. YIM 98790
CCCGCGGCGCCCGTGTTCCCGCGGCGTCCGCCGGGGCCCGGCGCGGTGTCCTCCGGCCGGGGCCGCCGCTGCGCGGCCCGCCCGTGGGACGGGAGCCTCCGCCCGTTCCGCGGCGCGGAGGGCTCAGGGCTCCTCCGCCGGGTGGATGGGGTAGTCCTCGTCCGGCTCCTCGCCCGGCTCGGCGTCCGGCTCGGCGTCGGCCTCGGACACCGGCGGCTCGCCGGCCGTGCCGGGGGCCGCGGGCCACGGCTCCCCGCCCTCCCGCTCGGTGAAGCGGAGGATGCCGTACATGGCGTCCGGGCCCCCGTCCTCCGGGCCGGGACCGACACAGTGCGCGAGCTGCTTGCGGACCGTGTCGGCGTCGATTCCGGCGCCGATCAGCACCAGCCGGGTGTCCCGCGGCCCGCCGGCCGGCCAGGGCTCCGCGGTGAAGCGCAGAAAGCGTCCCACCGCGTGCAGGGTGTACTTCTCCGGAGCCGGTCCGAGACGGACGTGCCCCTTGATCCGGTAGAGCCCCTCCGGACGGCTGTCCAGGAAGGCCATCAGGCGGCGCGGGCTCAGCGGCTCCCCGGCCGTGAACTCCACGCTCTGGTAGCCGGTGTGCGGATGGGCGGATGCATGGTCCCGCTCGGCCTGCTCGTACAGCACGTCCTCGAAGGAGAGCTGCTGTGCCCCCTCCGGCCGCTCCGGCCGCAGGGACTCCCGGTCGAAGAACAGTCCCGGGTCGATGCGGCCCCAGGCGGCGCCGACCACCGGAGTGCCGCCGCCCAGGGCGTGCACCAGGCCGGTCAGCCTGGACAGCGGCTCCGCGGCCAGCCGGTCGGTCTTGTTGAGCACCACCAGATCGGCCACCGCCAGATGGCGGTCCAGTTCGGGGTGGCGTTCCCGGACGGCGGTGAATTCGGCGCCGTCCACCACCTCCACCAGGCCGCCGTAGCGGATCCGGGGCTGCCTGCTGGAGAGGATCATCCGCACCAGGGTGCGGGGCTCCGCCAGGCCGCTGGCCTCGATCACGATCAGGTCGATCCCGGCCGCGGGATCGGCCAGCCGCTCCAGCACCCCGTCCAGGTCCTCGGTGTCCACGGCGCAGCACAGGCAGCCGTTGCCCAGCGAGACCATGGCGTCGACCTGGCCGGCCAGGGCCATGGCGTCCACCTCGATGGAGCCGAAGTCGTTGACCACCGCGCCGATGCGCAGCCCGTCACGGTTGTGCAGCAGGTGGTTGAGCAGGGTGGTCTTCCCGGATCCGAGGAAGCCCGCGAGCACGATCACCGGAATCCGCTTCCCGGCCACGGATGTCCCCCTCCTTGGGCAGGTCAGCGGCAGGACCGTCCCAGCATAGGCGCCGCCCGGGCCGGCTGCCCCCGGCGGCGCGGAAGGCGGGCCGGGAGGAGCCGGGTTAGGCTCGCCCTGCACGCACTGTCCCGAACGTCCCCATGGGACCACCGGCCCCAGGACCACCTGTGACCACCTGCGCCACCGCCTCCCGGACCGCGGGAGAGCCCCTCGCCGGAACCGCGGCCACCGCCCGCACCTGGCTGCTGATCGAGCAGCCGGGGCCCTGGGGGGCCAGGGCCCTCACCGGGAGCCGTCTGGACCCGGCGCTCGGCCGGGAGCTGGAGCAGGCGGCCGAGGGCACCGGGATGCGCATCGCGCTGATCCGCCGGCCCGGACCGCACCCCGATCCCGGCGGCCCGCTCCGCCGCCGGGTGTTCGCCGTGCACACCGCGCCCGGCCACGGCTGGGCACGCACCGCCGTGCTGGACGACCCGGCCCGGCTGCGCGGCCTCGACCCGGCCCGGCTGGGCGCCGGGCACCACGACGGGCTGTGGCAGGAGCACCACGGCCCCCCGCTGGTGCTGGTCTGCACCAACGGCCGGCGGGACCGCTGCTGCGCGCTGCTCGGCCGCCCGCTGGCCGCCGAGCTCTCCGGGACGGCAGGGGCGGACGTCTGGGAGGTGACCCACCTCGGCGGGCACCGCTTCGCCCCCACCCTGCTGGTGCTGCCGCACGGCTACACCTACGGCAGGATGTCCGCCCCGGCGGTGAAGAACCTGCTGGCCGAGGCGCGGGACGGCCGGATGGTCACCGAGGGCTGCCGGGGCCGGTCCACCTGGGACCGGTTCGGCCAGGCCGCCGACCTGGCGCTGCGCGAGCTGCTCGGCGAGGCCGTCGCCGACGCCGTGGACGTCACCGGCGGCCGGCCGGTCCCGGAGGGCCGGCTGGTCACGCTGCGGCACACCGGCGGCCACGCGTGGCGGGTGCTGGTCACCGAGGAGACCACCGGCCCCGCAGTGCCGGCGAGCTGCGGGGCGGCCCCGCTGCCCCAGACCCGCCTGCGCGCGGCCGAGATCACCCCGCTGGCCCGCTGAACCGGGCGCCGCGGGGCACCCGGAGGCCCGGAGGCCGTCGAGCGGGGCGCCGCATCCCTTCCGCTCACCGGGCCGGGGGCGCGTCCCCGGGCTCAGACGTCGATCCGGGCCCGGTCGAGGGTCGCCGCCGAGCTGGCGATGAACTCCCGGCGCGGCGCCACCTCGTTCCCCATCAGCAGGGAGAAGACCTGTTCGGCGGCCTCCAGGTCACCGATGGTGATCCGGCGCAGGGTGCGGTGGCGGGGGTCCATGGTGGTCTCGGCGAGCTGGTCGGCGTCCATCTCGCCGAGGCCCTTGTAGCGCTGGATGGCGTCCTTGTAGCGGATGCCGCGCTGCTCCAGATCCAGCAGCCGCTCCCGCAGCTCGCTGTCCGAGTAGGTGTAGATGTACTTCTCCTGGCCCTTGCGCGGGTTCGACAGCTCGATCCGGTGCAGCGGCGGCACCGCCGAGAAGACCCGACCCTGCTCGACCATCGGGCGCATGTAGCGCTGGAAGAGGGTGAGCAGCAGGCAGCGGATGTGCGCGCCGTCCACATCGGCGTCGGCGAGGAAGATGACCTTGCCGTACCGGGCCTGGTCGATGTCGAAGGTCCGGCCGGAGCCGGCTCCTATCACCTGGATGATCGAGCCGCACTCGGCGTTCTTGAGCATGTCCGACACCGAGGACTTCTGGACGTTGAGGATCTTGCCGCGGATCGGCAGCAGCGCCTGGAACTCGGAGTTGCGGGCCAGCTTGGCGGTGCCCAGGGCGCTGTCGCCCTCCACGATGAACAGCTCCGTGCGGTCCACCTCGTCGCTGCGGCAGTCGGCCAGCTTGGCGGGCAGCGCGGAGGACTCCAGGGCCGTCTTGCGGCGCTGCGCCTCCTTGTGCTGGCGGGCCGCGATCCGGGTGCGGGCCGCGGCGACCGTCTTCTCCAGCACGGCACGGGCCTGGGCCTTGGCGTCACGCTTGGTGGAGGTCAGGAATTCCTTGAGCTCCTTGGCGACCACCTGGCCGACGATCCGGGCGGCCGCGGAGGTGCCCAGCACCTCCTTGGTCTGGCCCTCGAACTGCGGCTCGGCCAGCCGGACGGTGACCACGGCGGTCAGGCCCTCCAGGGCGTCGTCCTTGACGATGTCGTCCTCGGCGACGCGCAGCAGCTTGGCGGAGCGCAGCACCTCGTTGACCGTGCGGGTCAGGGCGCGCTCGAAGCCGGAGACGTGGGTGCCGCCCTTGGGGGTGGCGATGATGTTGACGAAGGACCGGACCGTGGTGTCGTAGCCGGTGCCCCAGCGCATCGCGACGTCCACCTGGAGGTCGCGCTTGACCTCGGTGGGGGTCATGTGGCCGCGGGAGTCCAGCACCGGCACGGTCTCCTTGAACGTGCCCTCGCCCTGGAGCCGCAGCACGTCGCAGATGGGCCTGTCGGGCGCGAGGAACTCGCAGAACTCGCTGATGCCGCCGTCGTAGCGGAAGATCTCCTCGCTGGGGGCGGACTCGGTGCCGGCGGCCGCCTCGCGCAGGCCGCCCTCGATGCCGCGCTCGTCGCGCACCACGATGGTCAGGCCGGGCACCAGGAAGGCCGTCTGCCGGGCCCGGGCGTGCAGGTCGGCGAGGGAGAGCCGGGCGTCCTTGAGGAAGATCTTGCGGTCGGGCCAGAACCGCACCCGGGTGCCGGTGCGGGACTTGGGCACCTTCTTGATCCGCCGCAGGCCGGAGGAGGCGTCGAACGGGGCCTCCGGGCCGGTGCCGGCGAAGGAGCCGGGGGTGCCGCGGAGGAAGCTGACGGCGTGGGTGGCGCCGTCCCGGTCGACCTCGACGTCGAGCCGGGCGGAGAGGGCGTTCACCACGGAGGCGCCGACGCCGTGCAGGCCGCCGGAGGCCGCGTAGGAGCCGCCGCCGAACTTGCCGCCCGCGTGCAGCTTGGTCATCACCACCTCGACGCCGGACAGGCCCGTCTTGGGCTCCACGTCGACCGGGATGCCGCGGCCGTTGTCGCGGACGTCCACCGAGCCGTCGGCGTGCAGGATGACGTCGATGTGGTCGCAGTGGCCGCCCAGGGCCTCGTCCACGGAGTTGTCGATGATCTCCCAGAGGCAGTGCATCAGGCCGCGGCTGTCGGTGGAGCCGATGTACATGCCGGGTCGCTTGCGCACCGCCTCCAGCCCTTCGAGCACCAGAAGGTGCCGGGCTGTGTAGTTGCTCCCGGTATCGGTGCCGGTGAGCAGGGCGGTGGACGGCACGGACGTGTCGGCGGTCACGCAGTTCGCTCCTCGCTGAATTCCGAGCGTGGGTGGCGCATCGGTGGTGGGTTGCCGCTCAGAGGGTACCGAGGCCCTGTAGAGCGGTGTTGCAGGCATCCGGGAAGTGACCAGACTACCGGAGAGTCGTTCATGCGTTCGATAACGTGTTCAGATGGCACACACATCACGTTCCCTTTGAGGCATGAACCATTTAGGCTCCGGGCACGTCCTTCTCGACAGGGAAGGACCCGGCACACCTCCGGTAACCGGACGGTGACGGGCGCCAGACGGACACTCTCGTTCAGGGAGCACAGCCAAGGCCATCCGGACACCGCTCCACACCGATCGGTCACCACCGGTCGGTCACCGCAATCGAGCACAGCGATTCAGACCGACGCACCATCGAGCACCAAGACGCAAGACGGCTCATTCGCCGCCGGCCGGCCGCAGCCGACCCGCCCGGGAGGGGTCCTCCGGAAGCGAGCAGAGGAAAAAAGTCCCTGCACGGGAACGTTTCCGGGCTGGTTGGATGTTGTCCCAGGTACGACAGCTCGTCGAGCTAGAGAAGAGGCGACGTGACTACTGTTCTGACCCCCGCGACTCCGCTGACGGCCGCTGACCGCTGCGACCGCTGCGGCGCTCAGGCCTACCTGCGCGTCGTGCTCCTCAGCGGCGGTGAGCTCCTGTTCTGCGCCCACCACGGGCGCAAGTTCGCGCCGGAGCTCAAGAAGATCGCTGCCGAGATAGTGGACGAGACGGAGAAGCTGAACGCCACCCCGGCCTCCGCCACGGACGAGGAACGCTGATTCGGGTCATGTGGCGCTACGCGCTGAGCGAACACGCCCGCGGCAGGCCGTGTGCCGCCGGGCGCCTCAGGCCACCGGGCGGTCACTCCTTCACCGAGTGACCGCCCGTTGCCTTTGCCGCTGCTGCCGCGGGTGCGTTCACCCGCCCGGCGCGGCCGGGCCGGAGGTATCCGGGTGCGCGGTATCCGGGTCCGCGGCGTCTGGGTGCGCGGCATCCGGACCGGCGGCGTCCGGACCGGCGGCGGTGGCCGCGACCGGCCAGTCCAGCAGCTCCGCGGCGAGCGACGCCCGGGTGTACACCCCGGGCCGGCCCGGCAGGCCGCAGCCGGTCCCCCACGACACCAGCCCCACCAGCCGTCCCCTGGCCACCAGCGGGCCGCCGCTGTCGCCCTGGCAGGAGTCGGCACCGCCGCCGCGCCGCCCGGCACATACCATGGCACCGGGCGAGAACCGCCCGTGCCCGGTCTCGGCACTGTCCGCATAGGCCCGGGCACAGCGCTCGTCGTCCAGCAGGAACACCTCGGCGGCGCGCAGCCCGTCCGGATAGCTGCCGTCACCCCGGACATCGCCCCAGCCCAGGACCTGGGCCGTGGTGCCCGCCGCATAGGCGGGGTCGTCCCGGCCGGCCAGCGGGAGCACATGGTGCCCGGGCAGCGGCTCGGCCAGCACCAGCAGCCCCAGGTCCCCGAAGTGGGTGCGCGGGTCGTAGTCCGGATTGGTCCAGAACGCCTCCACGGCCACCTCACGGCCGCCGCCGGTGTCCGTCAGGTCGGCCCGGCCGACGATCACCCGCAGGTCCCGGGCCGGGCGCGGAATCAGGCAGTGCGCCGCGGTCAGCACGGTGCGGGTGCCGATCACCACACCGCCGCAGAAGTGCCCGCCGCGCTCCTCTCCGTAGCGCTCGGGGCTGCTCAGGGCCACGGCCCAGGGATACTCCTCGGACGTGACCGGCCGGCCGCCGACGACCAGGTCCTCCGCGGCGGCGGAGCCGACGGGGCCGACGGGGCCAGGCAGACCGGCCAGCGGCAGGGCCAGGGCCAGCGCTCCGAACAGCAGCCGGGACAGTCCGCGCATGCACACCTCCGGGCGCTGCGGCTGGTGGCAGGTTGTCCACCAGGGTGGTGCCGGGCCCCTGGGGACGCATCCGGAGCACCGCCACCCGGGCGCCGCCGCCCGCACGCGGTGAGGCGCCCCGGGGCACGGACGGTCGTGCCCCGGGGCGCCTCACCGCGGCCCGTGCCCGCCGCCGGGCCGGTCCGCCGCTGTCTGTCCGCGTCAGTCCAGGTAGTCCCGCAGGACCTGGGAGCGGGACGGGTGGCGCAGCTTGGACATGGTCTTGGACTCGATCTGCCGGATGCGCTCCCGGGTCACGCCGTAGACCTTGCCGATCTCGTCCAGCGTCTTGGGCTGGCCGTCGGTGAGACCGAAGCGCATGGAGACCACGCCGGCCTCCCGCTCGCTGAGCGTGTCCAGCACCGAGTGGAGCTGTTCCTGCAGCAGAGTGAAGCTGACCGCGTCGGCCGGCACCACGGCCTCGGAGTCCTCGATCAGGTCGCCGAACTCGCTGTCGCCGTCCTCGCCGAGCGGGGTGTGCAGGGAGATCGGCTCACGGCCGTACTTCTGCACCTCGACGACCTTCTCCGGGGTCATGTCGAGTTCCTTGGCCAGCTCCTCCGGGGTGGGCTCGCGGCCCAGGTCCTGGAGCATCTGCCGCTGCACCCGGGCCAGCTTGTTGATCACCTCGACCATGTGCACCGGGATGCGGATGGTGCGGGCCTGGTCGGCCATGGCCCGGGTGATCGCCTGCCGGATCCACCAGGTGGCGTAGGTGGAGAACTTGTAGCCCTTGGTGTAGTCGAACTTCTCGACGGCGCGGATCAGGCCGAGGTTGCCCTCCTGGATGAGGTCCAGGAAGAGCATGCCGCGGCCGGTGTAGCGCTTGGCCAGCGAGACCACCAGCCGGAGGTTGGCCTCCAGCAGGTGGTTCTTGGCGCGGCGGCCGTCCTCGGCGATGATCTCCAGCTCGCGGCGGAGCTTGGGGGCCAGCTTCTCGGAGTTGGCCAGCTTGTCCTCGGCGAACAGGCCGGCCTCGATGCGCTTGGCGAGCTCGACCTCCTGCTCGGCGTTGAGCAGCGGGACCTTGCCGATCTGCTTGAGGTAGTCCTTGACCGGGTCGGCGGTGGCGCCGGCCGCGGCGACCTGCTGTGCGGGGGCGTCGTCCTCGTCGTCGTCGGAGAGGATGAACGCCTCGGCCTCGGTCTTGGCCGCCTCGGCGGCCGAGGGCTCGCCGGCCTTGCCGGCGGCGCCCGGCTCCAGCGGCTCCTCCAGCAGCTCCTCCTCGCCCTGGAGGAATTCGTCGGCGACGTCCTTCTTGGCCGCGTCGTCGGCGGCGGTCTTCTTGGCGGCGGTGGCTCCGGCCTTCTTGGCCGCCGTCTTCTTGGCGGGGCCGGTCGCGGATTTCTTGGCGGCGGTGGTCGTCTTCCTGGCCGCGGCCTTCTTCGCCGGACCGGATGCGGACTTCTTCGCCGCCGCCTTCTTCGCGGACTTCGGAGCGCTCTCCGCGGCCTCGGCCTCCGGCACGGTGTCGTCCGCCGCCGCCGCGGCCGTGCTGCGGGCGGGAGCCGCGGCCTTGGCCGCCACCGTCCTGGTGGCCGTGCGCTTGGCGGTGGTCTTGGCGGCCACACTCCTGCGGGGGCGCTTAGGCGTCTCGGCGGCACTCACCATCAGCGTCACGCCTTCCTCGTCGAGGATCTGGTTGAGGCTGCGCAGTACGGACTTCCACTGAGTCGGAGGAATCTGGTCAGCCTCGAACGCGCGGCGGATGTCATCACCGGCGATCTGCCCTTCAGCCTTCCCCCGCTCGATGAGCGCCATCACCGAATCGGATTCAGCGATTTCTGCGGGGATCGTACGGGGAGTGCTGGCCGACACGAACAACCTCTCGGAACTCTGGGGACGGGAACGGGACCGCCCGCTGGAAGCGGAACCACGACCGGCGACGAGGCTCGGCACCGGTATCGGCGAATCATGTCCGGGCCCGGTGTCCGCGGGACACCCGGGGCGCGGTCACGACTGCTGCCTCTTCTGTCATCGCGCTGCTTCCCGAAGTGTTACGCCGCATGAGCGTGTCCCGAGTCACACCGCACATTCGAGGGTAACGGGCTCCGCACATACGTCGCCGGAGCCGGTCCGGGGACGGGCTCCGGCGACGCCTTGCCTGCTCACCCCTCAATGTTCACGGGGCGCGGGAACCACATGGTCCGGTCCGGCGGCACCGGAGCCGTCGGGGTGCAGCGAGAGGAGCTGCCGCATGGTGGCCTCGGCTGCGGCGGGCTCGCCCGTCCCGATGGCCTCGACCACCCGACGGTGGCAGTCGATCCCGGCCTCGGCGGGGTGGTCGCAGCCCGAGGGGGCGCCGCCGGACACCTGGAGCGCCGCGGCGACGATGCCGGAGAGGTGCTCCAGCATGCGGTTCCCGGCCGCCTGGAGCAGCAGGGCGTGGAACTCGGCGTCGGCCCGGCCGAAGGTCAGCCCGTCGCCCTGGGCGAAGGCGCGGGTCATGATCTCCACCATCTCGGCCAGGCGCTGCCGCACCTCCTCGCCGCAGTGGGCGGCGGCCAGCCGCGCCGCGAGCGGCTCGATGGTCCAGCGCAGCTCGCACAGCTCCCGGCGCTGGTCCTCGCGCTGCGGGCCGAAGGCACGCCATTCGATGATGTCGGGGTCGAGGAGGTTCCAGTCGCCGACCGGGCGGACCCGGGTGCCGACGTTGGGACGGGCGCTGACCAGCCCCTTGGCCTCCAGCACCCGGAGGGACTCCCGCACCACGGTGCGGGACACCTCGAAGCGCTGGCCGATCTCCTCGGGGACCAGCGGGCGGTCGGCGCCCAGATCACCGGACACGATCATCTGCCCGAGCTGCTGGACGAGCTGTCCGTGCAGGCCGCGGCCACGGCTTCCGGCGGCGCGGCGCCCGGCCCGGCCGAGGTCGGGATCGGCGCCTTCCCACGCCGGGGCGCTGGTTGTGCGTGCCGCGCCGGTGGATTCGGCGTAGGCATAGCGGTCGAGCTCACCCGGCCCGGAAGCGGCGGGGCGAGCGGCGGTCATCATGGTGTGCGCGAGGGTAGTCACGCATCCTTTGTCGGCGGCCCGCGGGAAGCCCTTGAGGTCTTTGCTGAAAAGCACACGAAAGGGTGATCGGCGGTCCTCGCATAATTGACGACTAAAAGGAACAAAAGGGACGCGCCGTGGCGGTCGGCGGGTTGTGCGATGAACCGGCCCGTGACCCGTCGCCGCTGGTGGAACCCGATCAGCGGGGACTTCCACGGAGTGCCACGGCCAGGTACCCGGCAAACAGCACGCACAGCGACACCGCCAGCGCCCAGCCCACCGGCTGTACGGCCGCCGCGGCGTCCAGTCCGGGGTCCAGTCCGGGGTCCAGTCCGGGCATCGCCCCGGGGTCCACGGAGCCCCCGGGAGGGAGTCTGCGCACCGTTTCGCCGACCGGCCCGGCCGGCAGCCGGGCGGCGGCGGGCGAGAGCAGCAGCGGCACGGCGGCGACCGCGGCCAGGCCGGCCAGGGCGGAGCGGAACAGCCCGGCGGCCAGCAGCCCGGCCCAGGC
>NZ_WTLH01000202.1 GCF_011421595.1 Streptomyces sp. YIM 98790
CGCGGGAACACGGGCGCCGCGGGCGCCCCGGCGACGCCGCCGGAGCGCCGTTCCGCCCGGGGCGGCGGAGGGCCGCCCCGGACGTCACCGCTACAGGACCGGTCCGGCGATGTGGGCGACCTTGCGGGAGAGCGGGACGCCGGAGCCGTCCCGGCGCGGGTCCGGATCGGGCAGCGGGGCCGCCGCCCCCGAGGCGGTGGCCGCCCGGGCCGGCGCGGCGCCCGCCCAGGCGAAGGCCAGATGGTCCTCGCCCTTCAGGAACCGCTGGCAGCGCACCCCGCCGGTGGCCCGCCCCTTGCGCGGGAACTGGTCGAAGGGGGTCAGCTTGGCGGTGCCCGTGGCATCCAGCGTGCCGGAGGAGCCGGCGACGGTGAAGACCACGGCCTCGCCCGCCGGATCGACGGCGGTGAAGGAGATCACCCTGGCGCCCGCGCCCAGCTTGACGCCCGCCATGCCGCCCGCCGCCCGGCCCTGCGGCCGCACCAGTGAGGCCGGATAGCGCAGCAGCTGGGCGTCGTCCGTGATGAAGACCAGATCCTCCTCGCCGGTGCGCAGTTCGGTGGCGCCCACGATCCGGTCGCCCTCCTTGAGCGCGATCACCGGCAGCTCGTCCTTGCCCGCCGGATAGTCCGGCACCACCCGCTTGACCACGCCCTGCTCCGTGCCCAGCGCCAGGCCCGGGGAGGACTCGTCCAGCGTGGTCAGGCAGACCACCCGCTCGTCCTCCTCCAGGCTGAGGAACTCCGACAGCGGCGCGCCGCCCGCCAGGCTCGGCGTGGTGGTGCCCTCCGGCAGCTGCGGCAGATCGACCACCGCCACCCGCAGCAGCCGCCCGGCGGACGTCACCGCGCCGATCTCGCCGCGCGTGGTGGTCGTCACCGAGGAGATGATCACGTCGTGCTTGGCGCGCTTGGCCGCCGGGTCGAAGGAGGTGGCGCCGTCCGCCGTGCGGGCCAGCAGGCCGGTCGCCGACAGCAGCACCCGGCACGGGTCGTCGGCCACCTCCAGCGGTACGGCGGCCAGCTCGCCCTCCTCGCCGTCGGCCAGCCGGGTACGGCGCGGCGTGGAGAACTTCCTGGACACCTCGGTCAGCTCCGAGGAGACCACCTTGCGCAGCTCGGTGTCGGACTCCAGGATCTCCGTCAGCCGCTCGATCTCCGCGGTCAGCTTCTCCCGCTCCGCCTCCAGCTCGATCCGGTCGAAGCGGGTCAGCCGCCGCAGCGGGGTGTCCAGGATGTACTGGGTCTGGGTCTCGCTCAGGCCGAACCGCTCGATCAGCGCCTCCTTGGCGCGGGCCGCGTCGTCGCTCGCCCGGATGATCCGGATGACCTCGTCGATGTCGGCCAGCGCCACCAGCAGGCCCTCGACCAGGTGCAGCCGGTCCCGCCGCCTGCCGCGCCGGTACTCGCTGCGCCGCCGCACCACCTCGAAGCGGTGGTCGAGATAGACCTCCAGCAGCTCCTTCAGACCCAGGGTGAGCGGCTGGCCGTCCACCAGCGCCACGTTGTTGATGCCGAAGGACTCCTCCATCGGCGTCAGCTTGTAGAGCTGGGCGAGCACCGCCTCCGGGTTGAAGCCGTTCTTGATCTCGATCACCAGCCGCAGGCCGTGCGCCCGGTCGGTGAGGTCCTTGACGTCCGCGATGCCCTGGAGCTTCTTGGCGTTGACCAGATCCTTGATCTTCCCGATCACCTTCTCCGGGCCGACCGTGAACGGCAGTTCGGTGACGATCAGGCCCTTGCGGCGGGCGGTGACCTGCTCCACCGCCACCGTGGCCCGCATCCTGAAGGTGCCGCGGCCGCTCTCGTAGGCGTCCCGGATGCCGTCCAGGCCCACGATCTGGCCGCCGGTGGGCAGATCGGGGCCGGGGACGTACCGCATCAGGGTGGACAGATCGGCGTTCGGATGACGGATCAGGTGCTTGGCCGCGGCGATCACCTCGCCCAGGTTGTGCGGCGGCATGTTGGTGGCCATGCCCACCGCGATCCCGGAGGCGCCGTTGACCAGCAGATTGGGGTAGGCGGACGGCAGGGCCACCGGCTCCTGCTCGCTGCCGTCGTAGTTGGGGCCGAAATCGACGGTGTCCTCGTCGATGGACTCCACCATCAGCCCGGCCGCCGGGGCGGCCCGGCACTCGGTGTACCGCATGGCCGCGGGCGGGTCGTCGTTCCCCAGCGAGCCGAAGTTGCCGTGGCCGTCGACCAGCGGGAGCCGCATGGAGAACGACTGCGCCATGCGCACCAGCGCGTCGTAGATGGCGCTGTCCCCGTGCGGGTGGAGCTTGCCCATCACCTCGCCCACCACCCGGGCGCACTTGACATACCCGCGCTCCGGGCGCAGGCCCATCTCGTGCATCTGGTACAGGATGCGGCGGTGCACGGGCTTGAGGCCGTCCCGGGCGTCGGGCAGGGCCCGGGAGTAGATGACCGANGGCGTCGGGCAGGGCCCGGGAGTAGATGACCGAGTATGCGTACTCCAGGAAGGAGCCCCGCATCTCGTCCACGACGTCGATGTCGAGGATGCGCTCCTCGTAGTCGTCGGGCGGCGGGGACTGCGTGCGGCGGCGGGCCATCGCGGCAAGGCTCCTTCGGTCGGGACAGGGCAGGACGGGGTCCATTGTGGCCTGTGCCGCCGACAGGCCGTCCCGCAGCCCGCCGGGCGGACCGTCCGGGCCCGTCCGGACGTGGCGTGCGCCGCGCACCGGGCCGTCCGCCCGCATAGGGTGACACCACTCACCCGAGACCCGATGACCGCTCCGCTGACGAAACGAAGGGATCTGCTACCTATGGGCCACACGGCCACCCCGCAGGAAGCCTCCGGCGGGCTGACGGTGACCGAGCACCGGCTGGACAACGGCCTGCGCGTGGTGCTCTCGGAGGACCATCAGACCCCGGTCGCCGCCGTCTGCCTCTGGTACGACGTCGGTTCCCGCCACGAGGTGCCCGGCCGCACCGGGCTGGCCCATCTCTTCGAGCACTTGATGTTCCAGGGCTCGTACCAGGTGCCCGGAAACGGCCACTTCGAGATGATCCAGGCGGCCGGCGGTTCGCCCAACGGCACCACCAGCTTCGAGCGCACCAACTACTACGAGACCATGCCGGCCCACGAACTGGAGCTCGCGCTCTGGCTGGAGGCCGACCGGATGGGCACCCTGCTGACCCGGCTCGACCTGCCCTCCCTGGACAACCAGCGGGACGTGGTGAAGAACGAACGCCGCCAGCGCTACGACAACGTGCCCTACGGCACCGCCTTCGAGCGCCTGGTGGCCATGATCTTCCCCGAGGGCCACCCCTACCACCACACCCCCATCGGCTCCATGGCCGACCTGGACGCCGCCTCCCTGGAGGACGCCCGGCAGTTCTTCCGCACCTACTACGCCCCGGACAACGCCGTGCTGGCCGTGGTCGGCGACATCGACCCGGACCAGACCCTGGCCTGGATCGACCGCTACTTCGGCTCCATCCCGCCCTACCGGGCCAAGCCCGAGCCCCGCGACGGCTCGCTGCCGGAGACCATCGGCGCGGAACTGCGCCAGGTGGTCGAGGAGGCCGTGCCCGCCCGCGCCCTGATGTCCGCCTACCGGCTCCCCAAGGACGGCACCCGTGCCGCCGACGCCGCCGACGTGGCGCTCACCGTGCTCGGCGGCGGCGAGTCCTCCCGCCTCTACAACCGCCTGGTGCGCCGCGACCGCACCGCGGTGGTGGCCGGCTTCGGCATGCTGCGGCTGGCCGGCGCCCCCTCCCTGGGCTGGCTGGACGTCAAGACCTCCGGCGAGGCGGAGATCGCCGACATCGAACGGGCCGTGGACGAGGAACTGGCCCGCTTCGCCGCCGAGGGCCCGACCCCGGAGGAGATGGAGCGCGCCCAGGCCCAGCTGGAGCGGGAATGGCTGGACCGGCTGGCCACCGTGCACGGCCGGGCCGACGAGTTCTGCCGCTACGCCGTGCACTTCGGCGATCCGGCGCTGGCCCTGACGGCGGTGGACCGGGTGCTGCAGGTCACCGCCGAGGAGGTGCGCCGGGTGGCCGCCGAGCTGCTGCACCCGCGCAACCGCGGCGTGCTGGTCTACGAGCCCACCGGTGAACCCCCCGAGGCCGGCGCCGAGGAGACCGGGCTCCCGGCCGGCCCGCCCGTCCCGGACGTCCCCGTCGACCCGGACGTGGCGCCGGAGGCCGAGGGCACGGAGGTGGGCGAGGGGCCCGAGGAACCGGGACGGTCCGACGGCGGCGGCGAGCCGCCCGCCGGTTCCGAGGTCCGGCAGGCCGCCGAGCCCGCCGTCGACTCCGTCATCACCACGGCCCGGAAGGAGGAGCAGAAGTGAGCGACCTCAGCGGCTCCAAGCCCGCCATGACGCTGCACCCCCGCCCGGAGAGCGGCCCGCCCCGCCCCTGGGCCTTCCCCGCCCCCGAGCGGAGCTCGCTGCCCAACGGCCTCACCGTGCTGCGCTGCCACCGCCCCGGCCAGCAGGTGATCGCCGTCGAACTCAGTCTGGCCAGCCCGCTGGCCGCCGAGCCGGAGGGCCTGGAAGGCGTGGCCACGCTGATGGCCCGCGGCCTGAGCGAGGGCACCGACCGGCACACCGCCGAGGAGTTCGCCGCCGAGCTGGAACGCTGCGGCGCCACCCTGGACGCCGCCGCCGACCATCCGGGGGTGCGGGTCTCCCTGGAGGTCCCGGCCTCCCGGCTCACCCCGGCGCTGGGCCTGCTGGCCGACGCGCTGCGCGCCCCGGCCTTCCCCGAGGCGGAGATCGAGCGGCTGGTCGCCAACCGGCTGGACGAGATCCAGCACGAGCTGGCCAGCCCGCCCCGGCGTGCCGCCATGGCGCTCTACGCCCACCTCTTCCCGGCCGGGGACCGGATGTCCCGTCCCCGGCAGGGCACCGAGGAGAGCGTGGCCCGGATCGACGCCGCGGCGGTGCGCGCGTTCTACAAGGCGCACGTCGGCCCGGGCACCGCCACTGCCGTGGTGGTGGGCGACCTCACCGGCATCGACGTGGACGACGCCCTGACCCGGACCCTGGGCGCCTGGACCGGCGCCGCCGTCCCGCCCGAGCCGATGGACCCGGTCACCGGTGACGACACCGGCCGGGTGGTGATCGTGGACCGGCCCGGCTCGGTGCAGACCCAGCTGCTGATCGGCCGCCTGGGCCCGGACCGCCACCACCCGGTCTGGCCTGCCCAGGTGCTGGGCGTCTACTGCCTGGGCGGCACCCTCACCTCGCGGCTGGACCGGGTGCTCCGCGAGGAGAAGGGCTACACCTACGGCATCCGGGCCCAGGCGCATGTGCTGCGCTCGGACGCCCGGGGGGCCGGCGCCGCGCTGCTGGCCATCTCCGGTTCGGTGGCCACCGATGTCACCGGCCCGGCCCTGGCCGACCTGTGGCGGGTGCTGCGCACCCTGGCCGCGGAGGGCCTGACCGACCAGGAGCGGGACGTGGCGGTGCAGAACCTGGTGGGCGTGGCGCCGTTGCGGTTCGAGACCGCGGCGTCGGTCGCCGACACCCTGGCCGACCAGGTGGAGCAGGAGCTGCCGGACGACTTCCAGGGCCGGCTCTACACCCGGCTGGCCGAGACGCCCACCCAGGCGGCCTCGGAGGCCGTGGTGCGGGCCTTCCCGCCGGACCGGCTGGTGGCCGTGCTGGTGGGCGACGCCGGGCAGATCCTCGGCCCGGTCAAGGAGGCCGGCATCGGAGAGGTGACGGTGGTCCCCGGCACCTGAGCCCTGGCCGCTTCCTCCGGCCGCCGCTTCCTCCGGTCAGCGCACCGCGCGCCGGGACCGGCTCACGCCCCGCGCCCGTGCGGTGCGCGGGCGACCGCGCGGTCCGGGAACCGTCACCATACGGTCTCCCGGGCCGCGCTTTTGCGTCCGGTCTTGATCGTTCGCGGCTGAAAGGTACCGCTTCCACAGGGGCGCTATCGGAATTCCCGGGCTTTTGCCATAGAGTTCCATTGACCCGGCGGTAATGCGATGCGGCCGATGCCGGCGACAGTGGGAGTGGGTTTATGCGTATCTCCGCGCACACGGTATGCACGGCGATTCGTGAGGACATCGTCAACGGGGTGCTGCCGCCCGGCTCGCGGCTCGCCGAGGAGCAGCTCGCCCAGCGGTACGGGGTGTCGCGGGTACCGGTGCGGGAGGCGCTGCGGACGCTGGAGTCCGAGGGGTTCGTGGTCTCCCGCCGGCACGCCGGGGCGTGCGTGGCGCAGCCCGGTGACCAGGAGGCCGCCGACCTGCTGGACATCCGGGCGCTGCTGGAGCCGCTGGGCGCGGCGCGCGCCGCGCAGCGCCGCACCGAGGCTCATCTGAAGGTGCTGCGCGGACTGGTCCGGCTCGGGCGGCAGCGCGCGGGCCAGGGGCAGGAGGCCGATCTGCGCTCGCTCGGCGACTGGTTCCACGAGACCGTCGCGCAGGCCACCTGCTCGCCCGCGCTGACCGCGCTGCTGGTGCAGATCCGGCGCAAGATGAGCTGGCTGTACGCGGGGGAGCCGGTGTCCCGCGCGGTGACCGTGTGGCAGGAGCGCGGTGCCCTGGTGGACGCGATCGCCCGCGGCGACGCGGAGCGGGCGCGGTCCCTGACGGCCGCCCAGATCGAGCGCTCCGCACCCGTGCGCAGGCAGCACCGGCCGATCACGGTGAGGACTCCGAAACCTGCCGTAAACATGGCGCGCGGCCAGATTTAACGGCGGTCGTATACACCTGCTGGACAAGCAGCGGGAATTCCGTGCGGCGCTCCGCCCGAATTCGGCGCTGCGGATTCTGCTGCCATGAAATTCTTGGCGAGCGGAATCCGTGTGCGGGAAATGTGCAGAAAGGCGGCGGGCGGGGCTCCGGCCGGAATGCCGGTGTCCCGCCCGCCGCTCTTTCCCCTCCCTGTCCCTGTCCCCGCCCCTGTCTCTGTCACCGCCCGCGCCCCCGCTCCTGCCGCGCGCCCCGCCGGGCGCCGGTGTGCCGCTGCGCTCGCTGGGCCGGTGTGCCGCCGTGTGCGCGGCCGCGGGCGGGCGGCGGTGCGGGCGGGCCGCGGGGATCAGACGGTCTCGGGAAGTTCCTCCAGGCCCTCGGAGACCAGCCGGGCCAGCCGGTCCAGAACCGCCTCGGCGCCCTCGTCCGGCGAGGCCAGCACGATCTCCTCGCCGCTCTCCGCCCCCAGGCTGAGCACCGCCAGCATGGATGCCGCGTTCACCGGCCGGCCGTCGCCCCGGGCGACGGTCACCGGCACACCCGCCGCGGTGGCGGCCCGGACGAAGATCGAGGCGGGCCGGGCGTGCAGCCCCTCCGGCCAGCCGACCGTGACTCGGCGCTCAACCATGGTTGTTGCCCTTCGACTCGGAGCGTGGGTGCGGCCCGGGACCCGGACCCTCCGGTCCGGCCGGACCCCTCTGACCTGTCTAGACCATAGCCCCCGGGCGGTCGCCGTCCGGCCGGGGGCCGCCCGCACCGGGGCGTGCCCCCACCCTGCCGGGCCCGGCGGCCGGGCGCCAGGCCGGGAGCGCTGTCGGCCGACGGCCGTACCCTGAAGCCATGTCCGCTCCCGAGGAGCCCGGCGGGCAGCCGCCGGAACCGCCGCCGTCCTACCCGCACCACTGGGAGGCGGACGTGGTGCTGCGCGACGGCGGCACCGCCCACATCCGCCCCATCACCCCCGAGGACGCCGACCGGCTGGTCGCCTTCTTCTCCCGGGTGTCCGACGAGGCCAAGTACTACCGGTTCTTCGCCCCCTACCCCCGGCTCTCCGCGCGCGACGTGCACCGCTTCACCCACCACGACCACGTGGACCGGGTCGGCCTGGCCGCCGTGCTGGGGGACGAGTTCCTCGCCACCGTCCGCTACGACCGGATCGACGAGCAGGGCCGCCCCGCCACCGGGCCCGCCGACCGCGCCGAGGTCGCCTTCCTGGTCCGCGACGACCACCAGGGCCGCGGCCTGGGCTCGGTGCTGCTGGAACACATCGCCGCCTGTGCCCGGGAGCGCGGCATCCGCCGCTTCGCCGCCGACGTGCTGCCCGACAACCGCAAGATGATCAAGGTCTTCACCGACGTCGGCTACTCGCAGCACCGCCGCTTCGCCGACGGCTCGGTGCACCTGACCCTCGATCTGGCGCCCACCGACGCCTCGCTGGCCGTGATGCGCGCCCGCGAGCAGCGTGCCGAGGCCCGCTCGGTGCAGCGGCTGCTCACCCCCCGCGCGGTCGCGGTGATCGGGGCGGGCCGACGTCCCGGCGGGGCCGGCCGCACGGTGCTCGACGGGCTGCTGCGCGGCGGCTTCACCGGCCCGGTGTACGCGGTCAACAGCGCCCTGCCCGAGGGACGGACCGAGCTGAACGGCGTCCCGGCCCGCCGCACCGTGCGGGAGCTGCCCGAGCGGGTCGACCTGGCCGTGGTGGCGGTCCCCGCCGACCAAGTCGCCGGCGTGGTCGCGGAGTGCGGCGAGTCGGGCGTGCAGGGCCTGGTGGTGCTGGCCTCCGGGCACACCCGCGAGGAGCAGCGCGAACTGGTGCTCGCCGCCCGCTCCTACGGCATGCGGATCATCGGCCCCAACGCCTTCGGCATCGTCAACACCGACCCGGCGGTGCGGCTCAACGCCAGCCTCGCCCCGCGGCTGGCCAGGCGCGGCCGGATCGGCCTGTTCACCCAGTCCGCGGCGATCGGCATCGGCGTGCTGGACGAGCTGGAGCATTCCGGCGCCGGCCTGTCCACCTTCGTCTCGGCCGGCAACCGGGCCGACGTCTCCGGCAACGACCTGCTCCAGTACTGGTACGACGACCCGGACACCGCGGTCGCCCTGATGTATCTGGAGTCGCTGGGCAACCCCCGCAAGTTCACCCGGCTCGCCAGGCGCGCGGCGGCGGCCGGCCGGCCGGTGGTGGTGGTCCGCGGCGGCCGGCACAGCGGCGGCGCGCTGCCGCCCGGGCACGCCGCCCCGGTCAGCCGCACCCCGCCCGGCACGGTCTCCGCGCTGCTCCGGCAGGCCGGGGTGATCGAGGCCGGCACCGCCACCGAACTCGCCGACACCGGACTGCTGCTCGCCGGCCAGCCGCTGCCGCGCGGCCGCCGCACCGCCATCCTGGGCAACGCCGAATCGCTGAACCTCGTCGCCCACGACGCCTGCCGTGCCCAGCGGCTGCGCCCCCTGCCCATGCAGCGCCTGGCGCCGGACGCCGGACCGGAGGCGTACCGCCGGGCGCTGGCCGCCGCGCTCGCCGATCCGGGCACCGACGCCGTGCTGATCACCGCCATCCCCACCGTCGGTGACCACGGTGACCACGGTGACGGGGGGGACACCGCCGGCGGTCCGGCCTGGTCCGATCCGTCCTTCGGCCGCCGGCTCACCGAGGAACTGCACCGGGCGGTCACCGCGGCCCGGCGGGGCGCCGGCGTGGCCAAACCGGTGCTGGTCGCCCATCTGGCCATCGCCGGGCTCGCCGCGGCGCTCGCCACCCGCTCCATCCCGGCCTACCCCTCCGCCGAGCGTGCGGTGCGTGCCCTGGCCCACGCGGTCCGCTACGCCGCCTGGCACCGCACCGCCAACGACCCCGGCCGGGTCCCGGAGTACGACGACATCGATCCGGCCGGCGCCGCGGTGGTCCTGAACCACGCGCTCGGTGCCCTCGCCCCGGCCCCGGCGGAGGACGATCCGGCCGCCCGGCAGGACCGCCGCCCCGGCCTGCTGCCCGTCGCCGCCGCTCTGGCCCGCCGCGCCGGCACGGCGCTCGGCCGCCCCGGCGACCATGAACCGCGCCGCCCGGACCGGCCGGTCACCCCGCCCGGGCATCCCTCGCCCGGGGACACCCCCGGCCCCGGTGCGGCGGAGGAGGGCACCACCGCCTCCGGGCATCTCGCATCCCGCACCGGGAACGGCGCGGCGCACCATCCGC
>NZ_WTLH01000203.1 GCF_011421595.1 Streptomyces sp. YIM 98790
CCCCGCCCCGCCGCCCCCGGGAAGGGGCCCGGGCGCCGCCGCCGCCCCGTGCTGCTGCCGGCCGTGCTGCTCGCCGTGGCCCTGCTGCTCACCGCCTTCGCCCTGCACGCCCGCGACCGCGCCGACCGGCTCACCGGCACCCCCGCCGGGCGCAACACCGCGCTCAGCGACCCCGCCCGTACCGCGGAGGTCCAGGCGGCCGTGACCGAGGCCGTGAACGCGCTGTTCTCCTACGATCACACCGATCCCGAGGCCACCGACCGGGCGGCGGACCGGCTGCTGACCGGCCCGGCCGTGGCCGAGCACCGCGACCTGTTCGCCGATGTCCGCGAGCGGGGCGAGCAGGAGCGGCTGGTCCTGGTCACCTCGGTCACCCACACCGGAGTGGAGTGGCTGGAGGGCGACCGGGCCCGCGTGCTGGTCTATGCCGACCAGCGCTCCACCAGCACCGCCGCCGGGCAGCGCATGGAGGGCGAGCCCGGCACGGACGGCACAGACGGCACGGAGAGCGGGGACAGCGGGGACAGCGGGGACAGCGGGGACGGTGGGCCCACGCTGGCCGCCGCCCTGCTGGCCGTGGAGACGNGGTGGGCCCACGCTGGCCGCCGCCCTGCTGGCCGTGGAGACGGCCCGCGACGCCGGCGGCGGCTGGCGTCTCACCCGCCTGGAGACCTACGGCTGAGCCCCGCCCCTCCCCTCCGGCCACGGGAAGCTCCCGGCCCCCGCCGCGGTTGTCGTCCACATGAACGCTGAGCCCGTGGCCGCCGGCCCCGCCGCCGGCGGTTCCGTCGACGTGGTGGTGATCGGTGCGGGGCAGGCCGGGCTGTCGGCCGCCTACCATCTGCGCCGCACCGGGTCCGTGCCGGGCCGGGACTTCGTGGTGCTCGACCACCAGTCCGGGCCCGGCGGCGCCTGGCGCCACCGCTGGCCCACCCTCACCTACGGCCGGGTGCACGGCATGCACGCGCTGCCCGGGATGGAACTCTCCGGAGCGGACCCCGACCGCCCCTCCTCGGAGGTCATCGGCGCCTACTTCGCCGACTACGAACGCGCCTTCGGCCTGCCCGTGATCCGGCCGGTGCACGTCACCGCGGTGCGGGACACCGCCGACGGCAGCGGGCGGCTGCTGGTCGTCACCGGCCACGGCCGCTGGCGCACCCGTGCCGTGATCAACGCCACCGGCACCTGGGACCGCCCCTTCGTCCCGCACGTTCCCGGCATGGCCTCCTTCCGGGGCCGCCAGCTGCACACCGCCCGGTACCCGGGTCCGGACGCCTTCGCCGGTGACCTGGTGGTGGTGGTCGGCGGGGGAGCGTCCGCCGTCCAGCACCTGATGGAGGTCGCGGAGACCGCCCGGGCCACCACCTGGGTCACCCGCCGGCCGCCCCTCTTCCGGGAGGGCGAGTTCGGCGAGCAGCAGGGGCGGGCGGCCGTGGCCCTGGTCGAGGACCGGGTGCGGCAGGGCCTGCCGCCGCGCAGCGTGGTCTCGGTCACCGGTCTGCCGCTCACCGAGCAGGTCCGGCGTGCCCGGGAGAACGGCGTCCTGGAGCGCCACCCCATGTTCGACCGGATCACCCCCGACGGGGTGGTCTGGGACGAGCGGCCGGACCGCCCCGGCCGGTCGGTGGCCGCCGGCACGATTCTCTGGGCCACCGGCTTCCGCCCGGTCATCGCCCATCTGGCGCCGCTGCGGCTGCGGGAGCCGGGCGGCGGCATCCGGCTCGCCGGCACCCGCGTGGTCCGCGACCCGCGCGTCCATCTGGTCGGCTACGGCCCGTCCGCCTCCACCATCGGGGCCAACCGGGCCGGCCGGGCCGCCGTGCACGACCTGCGCACCACCGTCCTCGCCGGCGAGGTCATCGCGGGGTGACGACCCGCCCGTGCCGGTCGCGGCCGGACCCGCCCTCGGCGCACCGGGCGGGTGACCGGGAGGGCCGCCGCGGGGGCGGGCGGTGACGGGCCCGCGCCCTACCGGGTGCGGCCCCGCTCCCGGGTGCCCTGCGCCTTCGGCGCGTCCCGTCTGTCCTGTGTGTCCGGTGTGTCCCGTGCGCCTTCGGGGTCCCTGCCGCGGCGGGCACGGCTGGGCTGGACCCGTTTCGGCTCACCGGCCATCTTGGGGTGGTCCGGGGGGTAGGGCATGTCGCCCAGCCCGTGGTCGTGCTCGTCGCGGTCGGCCAGCTCCAGGACGGTGTCGAGACGGAAGCGGTGCTCCTCCATGTCCGCGTGCACGTCCCCCAGCTCCGCATAGCGGCGGGGCATGGTCTCCAGGTCGAAGTCCTCCGGCCGGGCGCCGCCGGCCAGCTCCTCCCAGCGCAGCGGGGCCGACACGGTGGCGCGGGGGCGCGGGCGGACCGAGTACGGGCTGGCCATGGTGCGGTCCCGGGCCATCTGGTTGTAGTCGACGAAGATCTTCTCGCCCCGCTCCTCCTTCCACCAGGCGGTGGTGATCCGGTCCGGCGCCCGCCGCTCAAGCTCCCGCCCGATGGCGATGACCGCCCGTCTGACCTCGGTGAATGTCCACTCCGGCAGGATCGGCACGAAAACATGCAGGCCGCGCCCGCCGGAAGTCTTGGGCCAGCCGCGCAGCCCGAGCCCGTCCAGCAGCGCGTGCAGTTCGCCGGCGGCCCGCACCGCGTCGGGGTAGTCCGTGCCGGGCTGCGGGTCGAGGTCGATGCGCAGCTCGTCGGGGTGGTCGGCCCGCCCGCGCCGCACCGGCCAGGGGTGGAAGGTGAGGCAGCCCAGATTCGCCGCCCAGATCACCGCGGCCGGCTCGGCCGGGCAGATCTCGTCGGCGTACCGCCCGCTGGGGAAGGTGATCCGCTCCGTCCCGATCCAGTCGGGCAGGCTCTTGGGGGCCCGCTTCTGGTAGAAGGACTCGCCGCCGACACCGTCCGGATACCGCTCCAGCATGGTCGGCCGGTCGCGCAGCCCCCGGACCACGCCGTCCGCCACCGCCAGGTAGTAGCGGGCCACGTCCATCTTGGTGAAGCCGCGCTCCGGGAAGTACACCTTCTCCGGACTGGACAGCCGTACCGTGCGCTCCCCGACGGTCAGCTCCACGGCGTCGCCTTTGCCTGCCATGCCCTCAAGCTAGGCCGGTCACCCGTCCGCCGCCTCCCGGGAGACGCGGCGCACCCGTGGTCACACACTTTCGATCATGGACCTCCCGGTGATGCCGTTCGTCAGACCCATGCTGGCCAAGTCCGCCGCCCGCATCCCGCCGGGCATGCACTACGAGGGCAAATGGGACGGGTTCCGGGCGCTGGTGTACCGGGACGGGCCGGAGCTGGAGATCGGCAGCCGCGGCGCCAAGCCGCTGACCCGCTACTTTCCCGAGCTGGCCGCCGCCCTGGCGGACCGGCTGCCGTACCGGGTGGTGGTGGACGGCGAGATCGTGATCGCCCGGGGCGGCCGGCTGGACTTCGACGCCCTCCAGGAGCGCATCCACCCGGCCCGGTCCCGGGTGCGCATGCTGGCCGAGCGCACCCCGGCCGACTTCATCGCCTTCGACCTGCTCGCCGTGGAGGACCAGTCCCTGCTGGACGTCCCGTTCTCCGACCGGCGCCGGCTGCTGGTGGCGGCGCTGCGCGACGCCACCGCGCCGCTTCACCTGGCACCGGCCACCACCGACCTGGCCGAGGCGGAGCGCTGGTTCGAGCAGTACGAGGGCGCGGGCCTGGACGGTGTCGTCGCCAAACCCTTCGGCCTGCTCTACCGTCCCGACCAGCGCCTGATGATCAAGGTCAAGCACGAGCGGACCGCGGACTGCGTGGTGGCCGGCTACCGCGTGCACAAGACCGGCGCGGGCGTCGGCTCGCTGCTGCTCGGGCTCTACGACGACACCGGCCGGCTTCAGCACGTCGGCGTCTGCGGCGCCTTCTCCGCCCGGCGCCGGGCCGAGCTCGTCACCGAGGTCGAGCCCTTCCGGATGACCGATCCGGCCGGCCATCCGTGGGCGGCCTGGCAGGACGAGGCGGCGCACGCCGAGGGCCGGCTGCCGGGCGCGGTGAGCCGGTGGTCGGGCTCGGGCGCCGGGGCCAAGGACCCGTCCTGGATCCCGCTGCGGCCGGAGCGCGTCTGCGAGGTCGCCTACGACCACCTGCAGGGGGACCGCTTCCGCCACACCGCCCAGTTCCGCCGCTGGCGGCCGGACCGCGAGCCGGGCCAGTGCACCTACGCCCAGCTGGAGGAGCCCGTGCGCTTCGACCTCGGGCAGATCCTGAGCGGCTCCGGTGCGGGATGACCCCGGGCCGCACCGGCGGCGGCCGGCTCAGCCCATGGGCGGTGCGGTCGGCGCCGGGCCCAGCGTGGTGGTTCCCGGTGTGGCGCGGTGCCCGAGCCCGGTCCGGTAGGCGTCCATGGCGGCGTCGGCACGCCCCTCGCGGCGGAACAGATCGCCGAGCAGCAGGCAGATGTCGGCCAGGTCCCCGGCCTGGCCGGCCTGCTCCAGCAGGCTCATGGCCGTGGCGTAGTGCCGCTCGGCCGCCTCGTTGTCGCCCGCCTCCGCGGCCATCATGCCCAGCAGCCGGTGCGCCGCCCCCACGTGCATCGCCCCCGGGTCGGGCGCCTCGTCGCCCAGCAGGCCCTGCAGCAGCTCCCTGGCCTCCGCCTGCTTCCCGCGCCGCCGCAGCACATCCGCCAGTTCGATCTCCACCTGGGCGGCGTAGAGCGCGGCGTGCCGGGCCGCCAGGATGGTCCGCGCGGTGCGCAACTCCCGCTCGGCCCGCTCCAGATCGCCGTTCTGGGCGTGCACGTAGCCGCGCATCCAGTGGCAGTTGGCCAGCTCGGTGCGGATCTGCAGCTGCTGGTACAGCTCGGCCGCCTTGGTGAGGGAGGCGTCGGCCTCGGCGATCCGGCCCTCCGCCAGCAGGGTCCGGGCCACCTGCCGGTGCATCTGCGCCACCAGCGCCGGATCGGTCACCTGCGCGGCCAGCGCCAGTGCCAGCTCGGCGGCGTGCGACGCACGGGCCGGCGCGCCCAGATCCATGTACGGCCCGATCACGGCCGTGTAGAGCAGCAGCAGGGCGTCCGGATGGTGCAGCCCCGACGCGTTGAGCCCGTCGATCGTGCTCTCCAGCAGGTAGACGGCATACCGCAGCTCCCCGGTGAGCAGATGGGTGATCGCCCGGCCCCGGACCGCCGGGACCCGCTGCGGCAGCGGCGCCTCGGCCAGCAGCTTCTCCGCCGCCTCGAACCGCTCCCGGGCCGAGAGGACGTCCCCGGTCTCCAGGGCGCAGTGGCCGAGGCCCAGCAGCGCGGTGGCGCACTCCGCCTCCAGCCCGTGCCGCTCGGCCTCGGCCAGCAGCTGCCGGTACTGCTCCGCGGCCCGTTCGGCGCTCCCGGTGGCCAGTTCCCGCTGCGCCCCCGTCAGCCGCAGCCGGAGTTCGGTGGCGAAGTGCGCGGGCTGGCCGGTGGCGAGCTCCTCGTAGCCGACCTTGAGCCGCTCGGCCAGGAACCGCAGCGCCTTTTCCGAGGGCCGGACCCGGCCGGCCTCCAGTGTGGAGATGTACGCGGCGGTGTACGCGGGTTCGGCGAGCTGGCGCTGGGTGAGCCCCAGTTCGGTGCGCAGCCGCAGCACCCGCCGGCCGATCGCCTCCGGGGACGTGCGGTCCTCCTCAGCGCCGCCCGGCACCTCCGCCCTGGCCACCATGCATGCCTCCGCGCCCCCTGCGATCGGCCGCCCGGACCCCGCCCCGACGCCGTCCCCGTCACCCTACCCCCAGGGCCGGGGGCGTACCGGCCCGGGCCGGGACCGGGCGGGCGGCCGGGCCGCCGCCGATGGCGAGGCAGCGGGCGTGCCCCTCGCGCGGGTGTCCGTCCGCACGGCCTCCGCCCGGTGCGCGTCCCGGCCGCCCCGCGGCCCCGGCGGGCGCCCGGCCGCCGCCGGAGGGAATCGCCCCCGCCGAGGAAATGTCCGAAAAGTTAGGAACTATCCGGTGTTGTCGTTCGACGGGTTCCGGCGCGGGCACGTGGAGGGCATGGAAACGGCAAGGACAGAAGACACCGGGGCAGCGGAAGGGGGCCGCGGGAAGAAGAGCCGGATCGGATCGGTGGGACGGATGGGCTCGCTCGGGGCCCTCACCGCGCACGTCCTGCTGCCGTTCCTGGCGCATGCCGGCTGGTACGTCGTCGCCGCGGCGACCCTGGTCGTGGTGATCACCTGCGAGATCAGCAGCCGGCGCCGCACCAACTGGCTGGTGGCGGTGGCCACCCTGGCCCTGGCGGCGGTCGTGCTGCGCATGGAATGACCCTCCCGCGCGGCCGGGCAGGGCCCCTCACAGGCGCTCGAATCCGCGCAGGCGCTCCCAGTCGGTGACCGCCGCCCGGCAGGCGGCCAGCTCGGTGCGGGCGGCCTGGGCGTAGTGGGCCACCACCGCGGGCCCGAACACCGTGGCGGCGATCTCGCTGTGCTCCCAGCGGTGCAGCGCCTCGTCCAGCGTGGCGGGCAGCCGCGGCACCGACGGGTCGGCCAGGGCGTTGCCCGCGTGCTCCTCGCCGAGCGGCAGCTCGTGCTCGATGCCGTAGCGGCCGGCGGCCAGCGCCGCGGCCACCACCAGGTACGGGTTGGCGTCGCCGCCCGGCACCCGGTGCTCGATGCGCAGCGAGAGACCGGACCCCACCACCCGGACCGGGCAGGTGCGGTTGTCCCGGCCCCAGGCGATACCGGTGGGGGCGAAGGCGCCCGGCTGCAGCCGCTTGTAGGAGTTGATGTTGGGCGCCATCAGCAGCGTGAAGTCGGCCAGGCAGGCGAGCTGGCCCGCCACGAAGTGCCGCATCAGCGGCGACATGCCGTCCGCGGCGGACGGATCGGCCAGCACCGGGGTGCCGTCCGCGGCCCGCAGCGAGAGGTGCAGATGGCAGGAGTTGCCCTCCCCCTCGTCGTACTTCGCCATGAAGGTGACCGCGCGCCCCTCCTGCTCGGCGATCTGCTTCACCCCGGTCTTGAAGAAGACGTGGTTGTCGCAGGTGGCCATGGCTTCGGCATAGCGGAAGACGATCTCGTACTGCCCGGGGTGGACCTCGGCCCGGGCGGTCTCCATGGCCAGCCCGGCGGCGGTCATCTCCCGCCGGATGCGCCGGGCCAGGGGCTCCAGCCCGGCCAGGCCCTGCAGCGTGTAGTCCGCGTTGTGCCGGGTCGCCGGACGCAGCCCGTGGTAGCGGCGCTCGTGGGCCGCCGCCGGGGAGTCCTCGAAGACCAGGAACTCCAGCTCGGTCCCGGCCCAGGCGGTCAGCCCGTCGCCGGCCAGCCGGTCGAGCTGCTCGCGCAGCACGCGGCGCGGCGCCACCGCGACCGGTTCCCCGTCCGGCCAGGCCGCGTCGGCCAGCACCAGGGCCGTGCCCGGGTCCCAGGGCAGGAAACGGACGGTGGCCGGGTCCGGGTGCAGCACGAAATCCCCGAAGCCGGCCTGCCAGGCGTCGATGGCATAGCCCGGCCCGGTGTTCATCTCGGCGTCCGTGGCCAGCAGATACAGGCAGGCGCCGAAGCCGCGCCCGGCGATCTCGTCCAGGAAGTACGGCACGGACAGCCGGCTGCCCTGGAGCCGGCCCTGCAGATCGGGCAGGGCCACGATGACCTCCTCCAGCCGCCCGGCCGCGGCCTCCTCGCGCAGCCGCCGGTACGGGTCCGGCGCGGACGCGGCGCTCACCGGCCCTCCTCCGCACCGGCGGCGGCCAGCGGGTTGGCCACGGTGCCGTGCACCACGTCGAAGCCCTCGTCCCGCTCGGCACGGTCGTGGAAGCCCCCGCCCAGCAGCTGCTCGCGGTTCAGCGCCACCCGGTCGAACTCCGGGGCGAACAGGCCGAAGTCCTCGGCCCGGCCGGAGAGTTCCGGGAAACGGCGGTGGTAGCGCTCGATCTCGGCGCGCACCAGCGCCCAGAACTCCGCCTCCGGCACGCCCAGATGCTCCTCCACCAGCGGGGCGAAGAAGCGGAAGTGGCCGGCGAAGACCGCGGAGAGCAGCGAGTGCGCCAGCTCGTGCGCGGGCCAGCGCAACAGCACCCGGCCGGCCCGGCCGGACAGCGCGTCGTACTCCGGGCGCCGCTCCGGCAGCAGGTTGACGTCCTCGGCGAAGTCCTTGACCGCGATGCCCACCGGCACCTCGGCGGCGTCGTGGATGACGACGGTGTTCTCCCCGTGCGGGCAGAAGGCGGTGCCGTACCGGTACAGGTGGTGCAGCAGGCCGGGCAGCAGCGCGGCGAGGAAACGGGCCAGCCAGTCGCGGGCGGACAGCCCGGAGCGCGCCACCAGCTCGGCGACCAGGGCGCGGCCGTCCGAGCCGGTCTTGAGCAGCGCGGCCATGGTGCGGGCCTTCTCGCCCCGGCGCAGCAGCGCCGGCAGCGGCTCGCGCCACACCGCGCCCAGCAGTTCGTGGTAGCGGTAGGGCGCGTCGCCGATCTGCTCGTACAGCGGATGGTGCACGGCCACGGACGCCACCTCGCCCAGCGGGTGGAAGCGGAGCTCCTCCCGCAGGTACGGGTCGGCCTCGCGCAGCGCGTGCAGCCAGGCGGTGATGTCCGGCGCGGCGGCGGTCGGCTCGGTGGACAGCCCGCGCCACACCAGCGTGTTGCGGATCAGCAGCGGGACCTTGACGTTGCGGCGGTGCGGGTGGTCCAGATTGGCCAGGGTGCGGATGGACTGCAGCGGCCGGTAGCGGTCCGGGCCCTCGCCGAGCCGGACCATGCGTCCGTCGGCCAGGTAGGGCGCGAACAGCGGGACCACCGCCTCGTCCCAGTGGAAGGGGTGCACGGGCAGCCAGACGAAGTCGGCGGGGGAGCGGCCGACGGCCGTGCAGGCGTCCTCCAGGGCGGTGGCGAACTGCTTGCGGGTGGTCCCGTCCAGCTCCTCGGCCAGCAGCAGCTCCTGGGCGTCCAGCCCGGGGACGCCGGCGTAACCGGCCAGGGTGGTGTGCACGGCGGCCCAGACCAGCCGCACGGTCCCGGCCGCCTCGGGGGCGTAGGCGGCGGCGTCGGAGGCGGAGAAGCCCAGGCGGCCCTTGTTGAGCACCATGCAGGGGTGGCCGTCCTGGTGGGCCTCCAGCTCCAGGTGGTCCAGGTCGGCCAGGGCGGCGGCGGGCAGCGCGCGGGCCAGGGTGTGCGCCTCGGCGCGCCGGGTGGCGAGCAGTTCGCGCAGTGCCTCGGCGGTGGTCGGGCCGTCCCAGCCCAGGACCCCGCGGGCGTCCAGGAAGAGCTGCTCGGGGCCGGTCCCGGTGTCCGGGCCCGGCGCGGGGTGGCGGCGCACCGAGGACTCGTCGATGCGCCAGGTGCCGAAGGTGCCGCGGACGGCGCGGAAGGTCCAGTGCACGCCCCCGCCCAGGTCCAGGCGGTAGGCGTCACCGGCCGGACCGGCCGGACCGGCCGGTGCGGCGGGGTCGGGCACCGGGGTGAGCAGTTCCTCGTAGGCGAACTCGGCGAGCGCCTTGGTCAGCAGCCGGCGCCCGGCGGCTGCCCAGGCGTCCCGGCCGGGGTGATCGGTGCGGTCGGCAGGGGCGGCGGGGATCATCGGACGTGCTCCTCGGTCTGAACGGACGGAAGGGTGTGGCGGGCGCCGGCGGCGCCGGACGGGGCGGTGCCGCCGGCAGGCTGCCCGGCCGGC
>NZ_WTLH01000204.1 GCF_011421595.1 Streptomyces sp. YIM 98790
GCCGGCGCGTGCGCCGCCGGGCCGGCACCACCGGGCGATCCCGCGGTGCCGTCAGGAGGCCGGGCGGCCGGCACGCCGGGTCAGGGGCTCGCCGGACACCCCGCGGCAGGCCCCTGACCCGGCGTTCCCGCCCGCGGGACGCGGCGGACCGGTACCGTGGTCACCGTGTTCTCCCCGCAGGGCCCGACGCTGCGCGAGCTGGCCGTGCAGGCACTGTCCTCCACCGAGCACGGCTACGACCTGCTCGCGCCCGCATTCGACCGGACCCCGTTCCGCACCCCGGCCGTGGTGCTGGACGCCGTGGCCGCGGCGCTGCGTCCGCTGGGACCGTTCGACAGCGGCCTGGACGTCTGCTGCGGCACCGGCGCGGGCATCGGCATGCTCCGCGAGCTGTGCGGGCAGCGGGTGGTCGGCGTGGACTTCAGCGCGGGCATGCTCGGGGTGGCACGCTCCGCCCACTGCACCGGGGAGGCGCCCGGTGATCCGGCGGTCCACCTGGTCCGGGCCGATGCCCGCCGCCTGCCGTTCCGCCCCGCCTTCGACCTCGCGGTCAGCTTCGGTGCCTTCGGCCACTTCCTGCCGCGTGAACGGCCCGCGCTGTTCCGGCAGGTGCACGGCGCGCTCCGGCCCGGCGGCCGGTTCGCCTTCCCGATCGGCGCCCCGCCGAAGGTCTTCTCCCGCGGCTACTGGGCGCTGCTCGGCTTCGACGCCGCGATGCGGGTGCGCAACGCGCTGTGGCGGCCGCGCTTCATCATGTACTACCGCACCTTCCCCCTGGCCGGTGTGCTGAACGACCTGGCGGGTGCCGGTTTCGCGGTCGAACTCCTGCCGCTGCCCGGGCTGGGCAGGCGCCCGGACGGCGCCCCCCGGGCCCGCCTGGTGGTGGCCCGCCGCGCCGCCGCCCGCTGAGCCGCCGGCCGGGTGGCGTCCGGTGCGCGGTACGTCTCCGCCGGCCCGGCCCGGCCCGGCCTGGCCCGGTCCCGGCACCTGCCCGGAGCCGGGGCCTGGGCCGGGCGGAAAACGGCGGCGGGCGAAGCCGTCAGGCGTCGGGCAGGGCCTTCTCCACCGCGGTGAGGATTTCCGGGGCCTCCGGCTCGGTCTGCGGCGGGAACCGGGCCACCACCTCGCCGCCCGGGGCGACGAGGAACTTCTCGAAGTTCCAGCGGATGTCCCCGGTGTGCCCGTCGGCGTCCGCGGTGCCGACCAGGGCCGCGTACAGCGGGTGCCGGCCGTCCCCGTTGACCTCGATCTTCTCGGTCATCGGAAAGCTGACGCCATAGGTGGCGGAGCAGAACTCGGCGATCTCCTCGGCGGTGCCGGGCTCCTGGCCCATGAACTGGTTGCACGGCACCCCCAGCACGCTGAAGCCGCGTGCCGCGTACCGCTCGTGCAGCCGCTCCAGCCCTTCGTACTGCGGTGTCAGTCCGCACCGGGAGGCCACGTTGACGATGAGCAGGGCCTTGTCGCGGTAGCGGTGCAGTTCGGCCGGCCCGCCCCGCAGGGCACCGATCTCGGTCTCATAGACAGACATGCGCACGAGCCTAGCCAGCGCCGCCCCGGCGCGCCCCGGGCCCCGCCGGGCCGGGAGCGGAATCTCCGGTTCCGCTCAGCCGGCGGGCGCGGTGGCGGCCTGTTCCCACTCCGGGCGCAGCCCCAGCACATTGCACAGCACGATGTAGAGCATGATCGGATGGGTGTACGGCACATCGTCGCTGGGCCAGTGGGTGAGGCGCGGGCGCATGCGCACCGCCCCGGGAGCGGTCACCACGCCCCCGGCCGCGTAATCCGCCGCATCCGGCCAGGCGATGCCGATGTCGGCCTGCTCCGGCACGATCCACCACCATCGCTCGGCATCCGCGAACACGCAGCCGGTGCGCGGCAGCCCGCGTCTGATGCGCGGCCCGAGCGGAGCGGCCACGCCGACGGCGTCGTACCCCATCGGGGCGGGCAGTCCGGAGGGCAGGCACAGCCGAAGCCGCCCGCGCCGCCGCTCCGCGTGCGCCTCCGCCGGGGGTGCGCCGCGGTCCGGCCCTGGGAGGCCGCGCACCAGGTGGAGCCTGGCCAGCAGTCCGGCGCCCCGGCCCGGCATCAGCGGGAGCACCTGCGCAGCGGGCCCCGGGTGGCGTCGCCGCACCGCCGCGGCGCGCCGCCGGCGCGTCCGCACGGCCGGCGCCCGCCGTACCCGCTCCTGATCCCGCTCCCGCGGACGCCGCCGTTTCCCTCGCCGTTGCCGTTGCCGTTGCCGTTTCCGTTGCCGCTCATCCCCGGTCCCCTTCCGCGGTCAGGGGCAGGCGTGCCCAGACCGACCAGCCGTCTTCCCGGCAGTCGCGAATCCCCCAGGCGGTGCTGACCGCCTCCACCAGCAGCAGGCCGCGCCCGTGCTCCTCGCCCGGCAGGCGGGTGCGCGAAGCGCCTACGGCTTCCCCCTGACGGTGGCGCCCGCCCACCTCGACGTAGACCTCCCCGTCGCCCTCCGGCCCCGGGTCCCGGCGCAGCCGCCACACCACCGACTCGCTGTCGGTGTGCACCACGGCGTTGGTGAAGAGTTCGGAGACCACCAGGGCGGCCGTCTCGCGGGCCTCCTCGGGCACGCCCCAGCGGTCCAGCCGGAGCCTGGTCATCCGCCGCGCCTCGGCGACCGACTCGCCGCGCGCCGGCAGGCTGAACTCCTCGCTCGCGGTAAGGCTTTGCGCGAGCACCCCGGACGACGGGGTGCCGCATCCGGCAGATGGCACGGCTGTCCTCGCCGGGTGGCCGTCGCGCGAGCCGGCGAGCGCAGTAAGCGCTTCCGACCGCCACAGGGTGAACCGTGTCACACCCTCACTATGCTTCCCGCCGTGCACAGTTGGCAAGAGTCACTCTGAAAAGTTCAGAGTTGACGATGCAGGGTGTCCAGACCAATCCTCTCCGTGGCACACTGCGGGCATGGCAGGAGAGATGCAAGGTGAGTGAGGCCCGCTCCGCCCCCACCGTGGGCCAACTCGTGCTGGGCAAAAGGCTCCAGGACCTGCGGGAGCGAGCCGGGCTGAAGCGTGAGGACGCGGCCCGGGTGCTCCATGTCGCCCCCGCCACGGTCCGCCGGATGGAGACCGCCGAGGTCGCGCTGAAGATTCCCTACGTGCGCCTGCTGCTCGACGCCTACGGCATCACCGAAGCCGAGACCGAGACCTTCGTCCGGCTGGCCGAGGAGGCCAACCGGCCCGGCTGGTGGCACCGGTTCCGGGACGTGCTGCCGGACTGGTTCAGCGTGCACGTCAGCCTGGAGACCGCGGCCAAGGTCATCCGCGGCTACGAACCCCACCTGATCCCCGGACTCCTCCAGACCGAGGACTACGCCCGGTCGGTGCTGCGCTCCGGTTCGGTGACCCCCACCACCCCGGAGGAGACCGAGCGGCTCGTGGCGCTGCGCATGCAGCGCCAGACCATGCTGACCAGGGAGGACGCCCCGCATCTGTGGGTGCTGGTGGACGAGACGGCCCTGCGCCGCCCGGTCGGCACACCCCGGGTGATGCGGGGCCAGGTCGACCGGCTGCTGGAGGCGGTGGAGCGGCCCAACATCACCTTCCAGGTCCTGGAGTTCTCCGCCGGCTTCCACCCGGCCAGCTACGGGCCGTTCGTCCTGTTCCGCTTCGAGCTGCCGGAGCTGCCGGACATGGTCTACGTGGAGTACCTCACCGGCGCCGTCTACCTGGACGAACGCACCGAGGTCGCCTCCCACCTCGCACTCCTGGACCGCATGTCGGCCCAGGCGGCAACCGCACGACGCACCAAGGAGATCCTGCGGGATTTCCGCAAGGAGTTCTGACATGGACCGCATGCACGACCGTGTCCGCAACGGTATGCGCGCCAGTGACCTCGGTACCGAAGGCTGGTACCGGCCCTGGAGCGGCGGCAACGGCGGCAACTGCGTCGAGGCCAGGAAACTGCCTGACGGCCGGGTCGCCCTCCGCCACTCCACCGACCCCCACGGGCCCGCACTCATCTACACCCGCGGTGAGATCGCCGCGTTCATCGAGGGTGCCAAGGCAGGAGAAGCCGACTTCCTGCTGACCTGACGGGCGGCCGCCCGTCTCCCCCGCCCTGACGCCCCACTCACCCCGACGGAGGACATCCGCATATGGCCGATGACATGAGCTGGACCCGGGAACCACCGGCTGCCGCGCCGGTCGAGATCGACACCTCCGTTCCCAGCATCGCGCGGGTCTACGACGCCTTCCTCGGCGGCAAGGACAACTACCCCGTGGACCAGGCCATCGCCGAGCAGGCCGCCAAGGAGTTCCCGGACGGCGGCGAGGGCGCGCGCACCAACCGCCGGATGCTGATCCGCGCGGTCCGCTACCTGGCGCGCCAGGGCGTCGACCAGTTCCTGGACATCGGCTCCGGCCTGCCCACCGTGCAGAACACCCACCAGGTGGCCCAGGAGATCAACCCGGACGCCAAGGTCGTGTACGTCGACAACGACCCGATCGTCCTGGCCCACGGCCGTGCGCTGCTGGAGGACAACGACCGCAGCGTCGTGGTCACCGCCGACATCCGCGACCCGCAGGCCCTGCTGGGCCACCCCGACGTCGCCGGGATGCTGGACCCCGACCGCCCGGTGGGCCTGATCCTGGCCGCCGTGGTCCACCACCTGCTGGACGAGGAGGACCCGGACGGCCTGGTCGAGACCTACAAGAAGTGGATGAGCCCGGGCAGCTACCTGCTGCTGACCCACTTCTGCTCCTCCACGCCGGAGGCGCAGCGGCTGGAGGCGGTGCTGCGTGCCGCCCTGGGGCGGGGGCAGCTGCGCAGCATGGGCCGGATCGCCGCCTTCTTCGAAGGGCTGGAGATGGTCGAGCCGGGCGTGGTCTACCTCCCGTACTGGCACCCGGACGAGCCGGTCAAGAGCCCGCTGGACATCGCCGGCCTGCTGTGCGCCGGCGGCCTGGGCCGCAAGCCGCTCGACGCCTGACCCGGCCGCGCCTCACCCGGCACCGGCCGCCCGTCCCGCACACCACCACCCGCACCGCCGCACCGCCACCGCACCGCCACCGCACCGCCACCGCACCACCACCGCACCGGCTGCGGGGCCTCCTTGCCACCCCCCGGCCCCGCAGCCCCTCCTTCCTGGATCACGCCCGGCTGTCCGTGCCGTTGTCTTGCCCCTCCGGGGGCGGGCGACCAAGCTCGGTGCATGGACCTGGAGCTGCGGCACCTGAAGACGATCCGGACCATTGCGGACGCGGGCAGCCTCACCAAGGCGGCGACCGCGCTGGGTCTGCCCCAGCCCGCGCTGAGCGCCCAGCTCAAGCGGATCGAACGCGCCCTGGGCGGCCCGCTGTTCGACCGCGGCCGGCACGGGGTGCGGCTCACCCCGCTCGGCGAACTGGTGCTGGACCGGGCCCGGGTGCTGCTTCCCGCCGTGCAGGAACTCCAGGAGGACGCGGTCCGGCTGGCCCGCACCCGTGAGGCGGGCGGCGGGCCCGCCCGGTTCCGGCTGGGCGGCACCCACGGTCCGCTGCTCGGCGCCCTGGTGGACCGGATCGCCACGGTCTTCCCCGGCCATCACGTGTCCACCGCCACCTCCTGGTCCGAGCGGGAGATCACCGGGGCGGTGCGCGAGGGACGGCTGGACTACGCCCTGATCGGCACCTGCGGACAGGCGCCGCCGCCCGACGCCGAACGGCTGTCCTGGCAGCAGGTCGGCCTGGACCCGGTCTTCGTGATGCTGGCCGAGGGGCATCCGCTGGCCGGCCGGACCGAGGTGGGGCTGGCCGAGCTGGCCGGCGAGTCGTGGGCCGACGTCCCCGGCGACGGCTGCTTCGCGGACTGCTTCACCGCCGCCTGTGTGCGGGCCGGTTTCCGCCCGGTCACGGTCTTCGAGACGGACACCGCCGCCTGCGTGCACCTGGTGCGGGTCGGCCGGGCGGTGGGGCTGTGCCGGGCCACCTTCCCGCCCACACCCGGCCTGGTGACCCGTCCGCTGTCCGGCACCCCGCTGCGCTGGCGGCACCTCATCGGCTGGCATCCGGACGCCCCGGCCGCCCGCACCGCGCAGACCGTGGCCGCCCAGGCCCGGAACGCCCACGCCGAGGCCGCGGCGCAGAACGCCGACTACCGCCGCTGGCTCTGTGCCCACCCCGGTTTCGGCCCGGCGCCGGCCGCGGCGGTGTCCCCCGGGGCGGCCTGAGCCTTCCATAACGCCGGGCAGAGGGGGGAAGCGGAGTCTGCTGCCTTGTCGTGTGCACGGCTAGTTTCTCGGGCGCCCCCGAGAACGAGGAGAAGGCATGCTCCGAAGGAAGATCAATGTCAAGGCCGCGGGTGCCGCACTGCTGGTCGCGGGCGCGCTCACCGCGTCCGGCCTGACGGCCCCCGCCGCCTCGGCCCAGCCCGACCCGGCACAGGGGCCGCAGGCACAGGCCCCGCAGGCCGCCCCCGCGCTGCTCGCCGCCATGCAGCGCGATCTCGGCCTGACCGCGGCCGAGGCCACCTCCCGGCTGGCCGCCGAACAGCACGCCGCCTCGGTGGCCATCGGCCTCGAAGTGGCGCTGGAGGACAGCTTCGCCGGCGCCTGGGTGCAGGGCGGTGCCGCCCGGCTCACCGTGGCCACCAGCGACGCGGACGAGGCCGACGAGATCACCGCCGAGGGGGCCCGGGCCGTCGTGGTGAAGCACTCGCTCGCCGAACTGGACGCCGCCAAGGCCGCCCTGGACCGGGCCGCCCGGCACACCCCGACCGACGACGCGCCGGTGTGGTTCGTCGACCTGCCGACCAACTCCGTGGTCGTCCAGGCCCTGGACCGGGACGCCGCCGAGGCGCTGATCGACGCCGGCGGCGTGGACCGCACCCTGGTCCGGATAGAGGCCACCGCCGAACAGCCCCGGCCGCTGTACGACCTGCGCGGCGGCGAGGCGTACTACATGGGCAGCAGCGGACGCTGCTCCATCGGCTTCTCGGTCACCCGCGGCGGGCAGCAGGGCTTCGCCACCGCCGGCCACTGCGGCTCCACCGGGACCACCACCTCCGGGTACAACCGGGTGGCCCAGGGCTCCTTCCAGGGCTCCTCCTTCCCCGGCAACGACTACGCCTGGGTCGCGACCAACAGCAACTGGACCGCCACCCCGTACGTCAAGGGCGGCGGAGGCCAGAACGTCCAGGTCGCGGGCTCCACCCAGGCGCCGGTCGGCTCCACCGTGTGCCGCTCGGGCTCCACCACCGGCTGGCACTGCGGCACCATCCAGCAGCACAACACCAGCGTCACCTACCCGCAGGGCACGGTCACCGGCGTCACCCGCACCACGGTGTGCGCCGAGCCCGGCGACTCCGGCGGCGCCTACATCTCCGGCAACCAGGCGCAGGGTGTCACCTCCGGCGGCTCCGGCAACTGCCGTACCGGAGGCACCACCTTCTACCAGCCCATCAACGAGATCCTGTCGGTCTACGGCCTGACCCTGAAGACCAACAGCGGCCCCGGCGACCCGGGCGACCCCGGTGACCCGGGCGACCCGGGCGACCCCGGCGGCACCTGGGCGGCCGGCACCACCTACCAGGCCGGCAGCACCGTCACCTATGGCGGCGCCACCTACCGCTGCCTCCAGGGCCACACCGCCCAGACCGGGTGGGAACCGCCCCACGTGCCCGCGCTCTGGCAGCGCGTCTGATCCCTTCCCCACCGCTCCCCGGAGGGCGGACTGACAGGCCCGGGCGGCCGGCGACCAAGGGGGGTCCGGCCGTCCGGGCCGCCGGGGCCACCGGGGCCACCGGGGCCGCCGCCGGCTACTCGCCGCCCGGCTCCGGGCCCGAGTCCGCCGGGCCCTCCCCGCCCTGCTCGCCCTCCCCGCCCTGCTCGTTCCTCCCGTCGCCGCCGCTCTCCTCGCCCGCCCCGCTGCCGCTCGTCCCCTCCGGGCCGTAGACGGCGATATCGGTCTCCAGGGAGTAGTCCCGCGGGCTGAAGACGAACCGCCCGTCGAGGAAAAGCGTGAAACTGTCGGTGAGCAGGAACTGCTCGTCCATCCGGAACAGCGGCTCCGCCTGCTTGCCGTCCGGGGAGATCCGCACCACCTGGCTCGGCTGGCCGCCGAACCCGGCCTGATGCACGATCACACCCCCGTCGTCCGCGCCCAGCACGGTCATCCGGAAGAACTCCTCGGTCCGGTACTGCCACTTCACCGCACCGGACGCCGTGTCCAGCGCGGTCACCGGGTTGCCGCCGCCGAACTCCACCGGGGACACGTACAGCACGCCGTCATGCGCGGCCATGCCCTCGCAGTCGTCCACCGCGCTGTAGGGGACGACGTCGCCCCGGCACAGCTCGTCGCGGAGGCCGTGGACGTCGTCCGCCGAGATGCCGGTGTCCGCCACGGGCACCGTCGCGGTGATCTGTCCGCCGTCGATGAAGGCGAGTTCCGTCATGGGGCCGAACTCCTCCGAGCGCAGCGAGACCACCAGCGGCGAGGTGCTGTGGATCTTGTCCATCCACGTGCCCTCGGGCAGGTCGACGGTCCACGCCGTGTCTCCGGTCGCCGGATCGATCCCGTCCAGCCGGAAGACGGGCTCGGTCAGGCTCCCGTTGCCGGCGTTGACCACGGTGGCGCAGGTGCGCCGCCGGACCAGCACCTCGCCGCCGGCCACCCCGTCCACCGCGCAGATGTCCTCGCCGTCCGAGATGTCCTGCTCCAGCACGCCGGGGATCTCGTTCACCCTCTTGGACAGCGAGTTGTACTCCGCGCCGGCCGATGAGATCACCTCGCCGTCCTCGACCCGGTGCAGGCTCCAGCCGCCGGTGGTGTGAACGGCGTAGGACGATCCCGCCATCGCGATACCGAAGCCGAGCGGGTTGGTGTTCGGCTCCAACGGCCGGCTCCAGCCCTGCTCACCGGACTTCAGATCGATCCGGGTGATGTTCTGCCCGCAGTTCTTCTCCCCGTGGCCGACCACGAGCAGCCCGTCGGCGTTGGCGGTGGCGGGCGCGCAGACCACCTCGGCCTCCGCGAGTTCGAGGCTCCAGACCTCGGAGCCGTCGGCCACCGCATAGGCGGTGAAGACGGGTCCGCCCGCCTTGACGACCATGTCGCCCACCGGCCAGAAGCCGTGCGGGCTGTCGCCGTCGCCCAGGCCCTCGTCGAGGGACCAGACCAGGCCCCCGGGAGTGTCCGGGTCGACCGCGCCGGCAGCCGCGCCGCCCTTGCCGTCCTTGTCGTCGTCCGGGCCGAACACGAACCAGGCGCCTGTGCCCACCGCGGCCAGCACCACCACGGCGACCACGGCGATCACCGCTGCCGCCGAGCCGCCCCGCTTCCGGTGGCCGCCGGGCGGCGGGCCGCCGGGCCGGCCGTAGGGCTGCGGCGGCGGCCCCGGGGGC
>NZ_WTLH01000205.1 GCF_011421595.1 Streptomyces sp. YIM 98790
GCCGCGGTCCAGGCCCGGCCCCAGGGCGGCCGGGGGACGCTGGTCGCGGCCGGCCGGGCCGCGGCCGATCAGGCCGGGGACCCGGGTGGTGCGCAGCCAGGCCAGGACCAGCCGGGCCCAGCGCTCCTCCGGCGGCAGCTCGCGCCAGGAGTCGGCGGCCGGGGTGGGGGCGTACCGCTCGCCGGCCTCGCCGTCGGAGGCCACCAGCCCGGCGGCGTAGGCGAGTTCGGCCCAGAACGCGGCCTCGGTGCCGGACACCTCCAGGGCGGCCGCGAGCCGGCGCAGGTCGCGCACGCCCAGACCGCCGGCCCGCAGCACCGCCGGGCTGTCCTCCTCCCAGCGGCTCAGCAGCTCCTCCACCACGGTCAGCGCGGTGTGCGCCTGCCCGGCCGCGGCCCGGTCCACCTCCGGCGGCGGATACCCGGCGCGCACCGTGACCTCGGGCGGCAGCGGGCTGGGCTCGCGGTGCGCCCGGCCGCCGCGCAGCGACAGCGCGGCCTCGCGGGGCAGCACCACGGTCCTCACGCCGGAGCGCCCGCCCGCCGTGCCCGCCGTGCCCGCCGTGCCGGCGGTGCCCGCGGCGCCGGCCGCGACCGGGCCGGAGCCGTTCACCGGGATGAGCAGCCCGCGCTCCAGCAGCCAGCGCAGATGCGGCGCCGGATCGGGCGACAGCTCGCCGTACGGCGGCCCCCAGACCAGCCGCTCCAGGGCCGCCCGGGCCCGCTCCGGAGCGGTGGCCAGGAGTTTCTCCAGCCGCTGCGGGTCGGCGAACAGCTCCACCAGCGCCTGCAGCGCGCTCACCGGATCGTGGGTGGACGGCAGTCCGGTGGCGGCCAGCAGCTCCTGCATGCGGCTGGGCGGGAATCCGGCGGTGGCCTCGGCCAGGGAAGGGCCCAGGCCGGTGGAGCCGGGCCGGCTGGGCGAGGGCGCCAGCAGCTCCTGGGCGGTGCGCACCAGCCGCAGGGCGCTGTCCGGCCCCCAGACCAGTGCCCGGTCGCGCAGCGCCTCCAGGGCGGCGGGCAGCCGCGGCCCGCAGCCCGGCAGCAGCCGGGCCAGCGCCTCGGCGGAGCAGGGCTGTGCGGCCACCGCCAGCGCCTCGGCGGTCTGCAGGGCGAAGGTGTCCAGCCGCTCCAGGGCGCGCAGTACGGAGGGGCGGGTGCCGGCCCGGGTGGCGAGCTGGGAGAGGTCCCCGGGCAGCGGGGAGAGCAGGTCCGGCCGGAGCCGTAGCAGCCCGGCCAGCGCGCCGTCGGACCGGGCGCGCAGCTCGTCGGCGAGGGTGCGCGGCACGCCACCGCGGTGTTCCGTGCTCATCCGCTCAACGGTAGCGGCCCCCGCTGTCACCCGTCTCCCCTGCGCATCCCGCCTTCCCGGCCCGGGACGGCGGCCGGCCGCCTCGCCCGGCGTGCGGTGCGGGGAGGCGGCCTCGGGGAACGAGCGGACCGGCGGGTCAGCCGGCGGACGGCGTGGAGTTGATGAGGTCGATCTGGTGCAGGACGCGCTCCTTCAGGGTGGGGCCCATCGGGGCGTAGCCCAGTTCCAGGGCGAGCGAGTCGGCCTGGTCGGAGGTGATCGCCCAGCGCCAGAAGTCCCTCAGCAGGGTGCCGGTCTCGGTGTCGTAGCCGCAGGTGTAGGCGAAGATCCAGTTGCTTCCGGTGATCGGGTAGCCCTCGCCGCCGANGGTGATCGGGTAGCCCTCGCCGCCGATGTCGTCGATGGTGAACTGGAAGCTGCCCGGGATCTCGGCCTCCTCCGAGGCCGCGGTGGTCGCCTTCAGGGTCGGTTCGACGGCGTTGCCGTCGGCGTTGATCACGTGCGCGGTGGCCAGGCCGTGGCGCACCGCGTACGACTGGTTGATGTAGCCCAGCGCGCCGGTCCGCTCGATCACCTGGGCGGTGACCTCCTCGTTTCCGTCCGCGCCGAGCGTCTCCTCGTGCCAGTCGACGTCCTTGCCCTCCCCGTACGAGGACGCCCAGGACGGCACCTCGTGGGAGAGGTAGTGGGTGAACACGTAGGTGGTGCCCGAGCTGTCGGAACGGTGCACCGGGAGGATCTCGGTGGCCGGGAGTGTGCGCCCCGGGTTGAGGTCCTGGATCTGCGGGTCGTTGAAGTGGGTGATCTGCCGATCGTAGATCTTGGCGATCAGATCGGCGGTCAGCACCAGCCCGTCGAGGTTCTGGTCGTTGAACGCGATGACCACCGAGCCGAAGATCACCGGGAACTGCACCGCGGGGCACTTCCGGTTGAGTTCGGCATCGGCCATCTGGTCACGGGAGAGGAACTCCTCGGACGAGCCGAAGTCGGTCTCGTCCGCCATGAACCGCTTGACGCCCTCCCCCGAGCCGACGCTCTGATACGTGATCGTGGCGAACGGCTGCCGGGCGTTGTATTCGTTGATCCATTCCTGGAACAACGGCCGCGGGAAGGTGGCGCCGGCGCCGTCGATGATGCCGGTGCGCAGTTCCTGCGTGGGCTGGTCGGAGGGACTCGCACTGCTGACCATGCCGCATCCGGCGGCCAGCGCACCCGCAACCGCCATGACGGCTGCGAGCGCCGGGTTTCGCCACGTGCCCATGTCATGTGCTCCTTGTGTATGCCCAACCGGTCCACGAAGGAACCTAGGAGTCGCGAGGGAAACCCGGACGGACACAAGGTGAACGACAGAAGACGTGCCGTGAAGAAATCAGCGGCATAGATGTGACGGTAAATCACTGCACTCGATGAGGAATGTACAGAATCGGCCACGCGGACGGAACAGGGCCCCCGGTCCGGCCGGGGGCCCTGCTGCTTCTGCGTTTCCTCGCGTTCCTGCGTTGTTTCCTGCGGATTTCCCGGTACGGCCGGCGGCTCCTCCGGCCGGCTGCCATCAGCCGAAACGCCCGGAAACGTAGTCCTCGGTGCGCTTGTCCGCCGGGCTGCTGAAGATCCTGTCGGTGTCGTTGTACTCCACGAGTTCACCGTGGCGTTCACCGGTCTCACTGCTGCCCCGCACGCTGAAGAACGCCGTCATGTCGGAGACCCGCGCCGCCTGCTGCATGTTGTGCGTGACGATGACGATGGTGTACTCGTTCTTGAGCTGCTGGATCAGATCCTCGACCTTCAGCGTGGCGATCGGGTCCAGGGCCGAGCAGGGCTCGTCCATCAGCACCACCTCGGGCCGTACGGCGATGGCCCGCGCGATGCACAGCCGCTGCTGCTGGCCGCCGGACAGTGCCAGGCCGTTGGATCTCAGCTTGTCCTTGACCTCGTCCCACAGCGCCGCGTCCCGCAGCGCCTTTTCCACGATGTCGTCCATGTCGCCCTTGATGCCCAGGGTGCGGGGGCCGAAGGCGACATTGTCGTAGATGGACTTGGGAAAGGGATTGGGCTTCTGGAAGACCATTCCGATCAGTTTCCGCACCTGCACCGGGTCGACCCGGGGGCCGTACAGATCGGTGCCGTGGTACAGCACTTCGCCGTCGATCCGCGCGGTCGGAATGAGGTCGTTCATCCGGTTCAGGCACCGCAGCAGGGTGGATTTCCCGCAGCCGGACGGCCCGATCAGCGCGGTGATGTTGCGGTGGAAGATGTCCATGGAGACATCGGCCACCGCCCGGTTGGTGCCATAGCTCACGGACACCTTGTTGAGCTCGAAGACCTTGTCGCGGTGCTCGACATGCCCGTGCGAGGGCAGCCGGCTCGGGCCGAGCCGCACCGACTTGGGCGCGGCGTCCCGCGGCTGCTGCTCCGGAACCGTGTCCACCGGCCCCGACTGGTCCTTCTGCTGTGCGCCGTTCTCGGCGTCTTCGCCGGTCATGCCCGTCCCTACCACTTCTTCTCGTACCGGTTGCGCAGCCAGATCGCGAACCCGTTGATCAGCATCAGCACCACCAGCATCACCAGCACACCGGCGATGGCCATGACCTGGAACTCCGGCTTGGCGCGGGTGGCGTAGTTGTAGATCTGCACCGGCAGGACCGAGTAGTCGCCGTCGAACAGACCGGGCTCGTAGCGGGCGAAGGTGACCGCGCCGACCAGCAGCAGCGGGGCCGCCTCGCCGATGGCCCGGGCCACCGCCAGGATCACGCCGGTGAGGATGCCGGGCGCGGCGGCCGGCAGCACGTTCCGCCAGACGGTCTGCCACAGAGTGGCGCCCAGGGCCAGGGAGCCGGCCCGCACCGATCCGGGCACCGCCCGGATCGCCTCCCGGGCCGCCAGGATGACGGTGGGCAGCACCAGCAGCGAGAGCGTCAGCGCGCCGGCCGCCGCGGTGAAGCCCAGGCTCAGCGTGCCGCGCACGATGAACGCCAGGCCGAGGATGCCGAACACGATCGACGGCACGCCGGCCAGATTCTGGATGTTCAGCTCGATGAGCCGGTTGTACCAGCGGGACTTGTCGGCGTACTCCTCCAGGTAGATGGCCGCGCCGACGCCCAGCGGCACGATCAGCACGATCACCCCGCCGATGACGTACAGGGTGCCCAGGATGGAGTACCAGTAGCCCGCAGTCTCCGGCCGGATCGCGGACGGGCCCTCGGTGAAGAGGTTGGCGTCCAGCCGGGGTGCGCCCTCGATGGCCGCCCAGATGATGACCGACACCATGAACAGCAGTGCGGTGCCGAGCCCCAGCAGCAGCAGCGCGAAGAACACCGCGTTGCTGATCCGGTGCTTGGCGGTGGCGGGGCTGAACAGCGCCTCGCTGGCGGCCCGGGCGCCGGCCGTGGCCAGCCGGGTGCGTTCCGAGGTCCGGGTTTTCTCCTGAAGGGACATCACTCGTACACCTCGCGGAAGCGGCGGACCAGTCGGATGGCGAACATGTTCATCACCAGCGTCATGAGGAAGAGCAGGGAGCCCACCGCGAAGATCGTGTAGTACGCGGTGGTGCCGGTGGAGATGTCGCCGGTGGAGGTCCGGCCGATGTAGGCGGTCATGGTCTGTGCCGGACCGAAGATGTCGAAGGACAGGTCGGGCCTGCCCGCGCCGCCGATGAGCAGCACCACCATGGTCTCGCCCACCGCCCGGGAGGCGGCCAGCACGAAGGCGGCGACGATGCCGGAGATGGCCGCCGGGAACACCACCCGCAGCGAGACCCGCATCTTGTTGGCGCCCAGCGCGAAGGCGCCCTCGCGCAGCCCGGCGGGCACCGAGCGCATGGCGTCCTCGGACACCGAGGAGACCAGCGGGATGATCAGCAGACCGACCGCGACACCGGCCACGCCGATGGAGAACTCGCCCTGCCAGGACGCCCAGGGCAGCAGATCCTGCATCATCGGCAGCAGGAAGTAGAGGCCGAACAGGCCGATGGCCACGGTCGGCAGGCCCTCCAGGATCTCCAGCGCCGGCTTGATGACCTTGCGCAGCCCGCGCGGTGCGTATTCGGAGAGGTAGATGGCACAGGCCAGGCCGATCGGGATGGCCACGATCATGGCGATGACCACCACGGTGAGCGTGCCGACCACGATCGGGAGCACACCGAAGGACGGTTTGGCGAGTCCCGGCGCCCATTTCGTGCCGGTCAGGAACTCGACGACCGACACGTCCCGGAAGAAGGTGAACGACGGGGCGATCAGGGAGATGACGATGGCGGTGGTGACGGCGACGGAGAGGCCGGCGCACAAGGCGAGGAACACCTTGACAGCTTTCTCGCCGTAGCGTGGGCGCGCGACCCCCAATGGCCGGCGCGGAGGTTCCGCGCCGGCCTTGGGGGACACGCCGCCACTGGTCGTCGTGGTCATGGCTGCGTGTCCTACTCGTCGTGTTGCTCTTGTACGGGTGCCGCGGTTCGCGGTGTGGTGCGAGGTGGCGTGCCGGTCCGCCGCCGCGTCGTCCGCGGCGGCGGACCGGGGTGCCTCACTGGCCGCTGAGGGCCTCGATCTTGGCGTGGCCGGCGTCGATCTGCTCCTGGGTCATCGGCACGAAGACCGCGGTCTCGGCGATCTCGGTGGAGTTGTCCAGCCAGAACTTCAGGTACTCGACGACCTCCGGCTTGGCCAGGGCCTTGTCGCTGGCGTAGGCGAACAGCGGCCGGCCCAGCGGGGTGTAGGTGCCGCCCTGCACGTTCTCCAGGGTCGGCTCCACGCAGCCGGAGCCGCCGTCGATCTGGAGCGGCTTGATGGCGTCGCCGGCCTCCTGGACGTAGGAGTAGGGGATGAAGGCCATGGCGGCCGGGTCGCTCTCGACACCGCGGATGGCGGCGTTGTCGTCCTCACCGATGTCGGTGTAGTCGTCGCGGATGGCGCCGGACTCGCCGTTGATGGTGTCGGTGAAGAAGTCGAAGGTGCCGGAGTCGGTGCCCGGGCCGTACAGCACGATGTCCGTGTCGGCCAGGTCGCCCGCGTCGATGCCGGTCACGTCGCCCCACTTGGTGACCGGGGAGTCCGGCTTCCAGATCTCGTTGACCTGCTCGACCGTCAGGCACTCCAGCGGCGAGCCGGGGTTCACGACGACCGACAGGGCGTCATTGGCGACCTGGATGTTGTCGAAGGCGATGCCGTTGTCGGCGCAGAGCTGGGCCTCGTCGTCCTTGATCTCACGGGAGGCGTTGCTCATGTCGGTCTCGCCGTTGCAGAACTTCTCGAAGCCGCCACCGGTACCGGAGATGGCCACCGCGACGTTGACGTCCGGGTACTCCTCGTTGAAGAGCTCGGCCGCCACCTCGGCCAGCGGGCCGACGGTGCTGGAGCCGTCCGAGCGGATCTGACCGGAGAGGTCGCCGCCGCCCTCGCTCGGCGACTCGCTGCTGTTGTTGCTGCTGCCGCCGGTGTCGCCGTTGTCGTCGTCATCGCTGCCGCAGGCCGACGTGAGCAGGGCCAGGGCGGACACCGCGGCTATCGCGGCGGACTTGGCGCGCCAGTTGCGCATGTGCTTGCTCCTTGTGGAACGCCAGCCGTAGGCCGGCAGGTGACTGACTCCGTCGGAATCCGAACGTAGGAGCGCGCGGCGACCTGGCGGGGGCGGGAAGGTGAACAGAAAGGTATGTTCACCCGAACCCGCAGTTTCACAAAAAGTGCCCGAATCGTTAAGCTCGGCGGGCTTCCCGAAAACGGACGAAAACCCCTCCGGACCCGGTGGCATCGGCCTCCGGGTCCGTTGGGGTTTTCCCGTATTTCCTCAGTTCGCCGGAGGTACGAGCCGATATCCCACCCCTCTGACCGTCTGGATGATCTCCGGGTGGTGCGGGTCGTCCCCGAGTCTCTCCCGGAGGCGGCGAATGTGAACGGTGATGGTGTTGGAGCGGCGGGCCCCGTCGCCCCAGAGTTCGGCCCGGATGCGTTCCCGGGTGATGACCTTCTCGGCATTCTGCATGAGCAGGTGCAGGAGCTGGAATTCACGCAGCGGCAGCCGGGCGGTGGGCACCCCGTGCATCCGCACCTCGTAGGTGCTGGGGTCCAGGGTCAGCGGCCCGCACACCAGCGGCTGGTCCCAGCCCCGGCCTCCCCGGTCGGCCAGCGACAGCAACTGCGCCACCTCACGCGGCCGGTAGGGGCGCGCCACGCAGGCGCTCGCCCCGGCGGCCAGCGCCGGCGCCACCAGATGGGTGTCGTCCGGGCCCACGCCGAGCACCACCGGAATGGACATCCGCCGCCGGACCAGGCGCAGCACGGTCGCGCCGTCCAGCACCGGCAGCTCGGCGGAGACCAGCAGCACGTCCGGCTTGCGCAGGCCCGCCTCCAGCAGGGCTGCGGCACCGTCCGCGCAGTGCACCACCGAGACCTGGTACTTGGCCAGCTGCGCGGTCAGTCCCTGGCGGATGCGCTCGTCGGAGTCGGCCAGCAGCACCACCGGGTGGGTGCTCAGCGGGATGCCGAGCGGGCTCCGTGCGGCCGGTATGGCCGTCTCGCCGCCCGCGGCCCCGGCGTCGGTTCCGTCCGGCACCTCCAGGTCATCCGAAGCGGCCGGAAATGTAGTCCTCGGTGCGCCGGTCGGTGGGGCTGCTGAAGATCGTGTCGGTTGCGGCGTACTCAACCAGGCGCCCATGGCGCTCTCCCTCGCTGTCGAGTTCGGCAGTGAAGAACGCGGTGCGGTCGGAGACGCGGGCCGCCTGCTGCATGTTGTGCGTCACAATCACGATGGTGAACTCGTCCGCCAGGCCGACCATCAGGTCCTCGATCTTGGCGGTGGCAATCGGGTCGAGCGCCGAGCAGGGCTCGTCCATGAGCACGACGTCGGGCCTGACCGCGATGGCGCGGGCGATGCAGAGACGCTGCTGCTGCCCGCCGGACAGGGCGAAGCCGCTGTCCTTCAGCTTGTCCTTGACCTCGTCCCAGAGCGCGGCGTGGCGCAGCGCCTCCTCGATCCGGTCGTCCAGCTCCGACTTCGGACGCTTCCCCTGGATCCGCAGGCCGTAGGCCACGTTCTCGTAGATCGACTTGGGGAACGGATTCGGCTTCTGGAACACCATGCCGATCCGGCGGCGCACCTCGATCGGGTCCACCTGGGGGGCGTAGAGGTCCTCGTCGTAGTAGGTGATGGAGCCGCTCACCCGGGCACCGGGTACGAGGTCGTTCATCCGGTTCAGGCAGCGCAGCACGGTGGACTTGCCGCAGCCGGAGGGGCCGATCATCGCGGTGATCTCGCGCTCGTGAATCCGCATCGAGACATCGCGGACCGCGCGGGCGGAGCCGTAGGCCACATGGACGCCCTCCAGCCGGAAGACCACCGGGGCGTCGGGCTGCGGTACGCGGCGTCGCCGCGACAGCAGCGGCAACTCCTCCTCGGGGGAGCCGGAGACGGGCGCTCCGGTCTCCGGGTCCTTGGCGAGGGTGGCGTCTACGGTCATGGTGGCTCCCTGGGGCATGGTGACGGGAGTCCGGCAGGGACGTTCACCATGTAACGGGCCGTGGGTAGCGGGTTGCACGGGCTCGGGTGAACCCCGGATGAACAAAGGTGTTCCCCCAGGTGCCTTGCGGTGTGCGGCGATCCGTGCGGTGCCGGCAGCGGCGACGCGCGCCGGGAGCACGGCGGGGGCGGTGCGTGCGCGGATCGCGGCTCGGCCGTTCCGGACCCTGCTGCACGGCCCGCCCCGTTCACTACGATTCGGGGCGTGGGCATCGAAGGTGAGCGGCTCGTCCTGGACTACCTGAGCAAGGTCGGCGATCTGGCTCAGGCCACCAGCATGTCCGCGAACGAACGGCGGCACCTGGTCACCCGGCTCCGGGAGGAGATCGGGCGGAAGCGCTCGGCCGTGGCCGGCGAGGAGAAGAGCGAGGACGTCAAGCGGATTCTGCGCGGGATGGGCCGCCCCGAGGATGTCGTGGCCCGGGCCTTTGAGGGGGCCACGGCGGCCGGGGGGCCGCCCCGGCCGGAGCCGGGGGCGGCGGCGGAGCCGGAGCGG
>NZ_WTLH01000206.1 GCF_011421595.1 Streptomyces sp. YIM 98790
GCCGGCGGCGGCCGGCAGCCGCAGCCCACCGGCACCCCGGCGTAACGCGCCGCCGGGCCGCCGGGCCGCCGCCGTCCGCTCCCGGACGGCGGCGGCCTTCTCACAGCTGCTTGGCGAAGCAGATGCTGCTCTCGTGGCAGCGGTAGTAGCCGAACTTGCGCGGCGCGGGCAGATAGCCGCTGGACCGGTAGAGCGCGATCGCCTCCGGCTGCTGGTCACCGGTCTCCAGCACCATGCGGCGGCGGCCCGCGGCCCGCGCGTCCTCCTCCAGCCGGGCCAGGATCAGCCGGGACAGCCCCCGGCGGCGCGCCTCGCGCACCACGAACATCCGCTTCAGCTCGGCATCGCCCGGCGAGTAGCCCTCCTCCTCGCAGTCCTGGGCGCGCCAGCCGCCGCTGCCCACCGGGCGGCCCAGGCCGTCGTACACCACCAGGAACAGCCCGTTCGGCGGGGCGAACATCCCCGGGTCCAGCACCGTGCGGTCGCCCCCGTCGCCGTAGCGCTCGTGGTACTCCTGCTGCACCAGGTCGTTGAGCTTCGACGCGTCGGGGTGGTCGAAGGGCACGGTCACGAACTCCATGCCGGACATCGTACGGGTGACCGAACCGGTGCCGTGGACTATTCCGTTCGCGTATGCTGCCGCGCGACACCGACCCCCGGAGAACGCTGTGTACACCGTCACGACTGTGAATGTGAACGGCCTGCGGGCCGCCGCCAGGAAGGGCTTCCGGGCCTGGCTGGCGGGGACCGAGGCCGATGTGGTGTGCCTCCAGGAGGTCCGCGCCGAGCCCGGCCAGCTCGACGACGAACTCCGCCGGCCGGCGGGCTGGCACGCCTACTGGGCCCCGGCCGCCGCCAAGGGCAGGTCAGGGGTGGCGATTCTCACCCGCACCGAGCCGGAACGGCTGCGCATCGGATTCGGCGAACCGGAGTTCGACACCTCCGGCCGCTATCTGGAGGCCGACCTGCCCGGCCTGACCGTGGCCAGCCTCTACCTGCCCTCCGGAGAGGCGGGAACGGAGCGCCAGGCCGAGAAGGAACGCTTCATGGCGGCCTTCCTGCCCTACCTGGCCGGGCTGCGCAAGCGCGCCGCGGACGAGGGCCGGGAGGTGCTGGTGTGCGGCGACTGGAACATCGCCCACCGCAGCGCCGATCTGAAGAACTGGCGGGCCAACCAGAAGAACTCCGGCTTCCTTCCCGAGGAACGCGCCTGGCTGTCGCGGGTCCTCGGCGAGGAGGGCGGCTACACCGACGTGGTGCGTGCCCTGCATCCGGACGTCAGCGGCCCGTACTCCTGGTGGTCCTACCGGGGGCGGGCCTTCGACAACGACGCCGGATGGCGGATCGACTACCACGTCGCCACCCCCGGACTGGCCGGGCGCTGCGTCAAGGCCCGCGTGGAGCGGGCCGCCACCCATGAGGAGCGGTGGTCCGACCACGCCCCGGTCACCGCCGTGTACGGGCCCTGAGCCCGGGGCGGCGGCCTCGGCCGTCGTGGCGGCGGTCAGACCGGGGGGTGGCCGGGCCGCCGCCACGACACCGGGACGCCCGGGCGGACGCCTGCCCACGGCCGGGCCCCGGAGGCCGGGGGCCGGCGCCCGCAGACCGGCCGGATCACTTCAGGAACGCGTCACCGTGCTGCGTGATGTGCGCCTCCAGTGCGGTGAGCGCGGACCGCACCTCCTGCTCGGTGCCGCTGCCGCGCTCCTTGCGGTAGTAGGCCGCGCCCAGCCGGCGCAGCAGATCGTTGCCGGTCCGCTGGGTCTGGACCTCCTCGATCTTCTCCCGGCCCTGCCGGAGTCCGCGCTGCGCCTGAGTCCTGGCCCGGTCCATGAAGCTTGACACGGTGTTATCCCTCCTCGCCCGTCGACGGCTTGCCACCCCGGCCCCTCCCCCGGGCCCCTCTGCCACGCTACGTCCGTTCCGTCCGCTCCGCAGCCGAGCGCTTCCCGGCCGGCCCCGCGTGTCCTCGCGGCGCGCCCGGGGCCGGGCTCAGCCGGCGCCGCCGGGCAGCCCGTAGGCCCCGGCGATCAGTTCGTAGCTGCGCAGCCGGGCGTCCGGACCGTGCGCGTTGGTGGTGATCATCAGCTCCTGCACGCCGGTGCGCGCGGCCAGCCCGTCCAGACCGTCCCGCACCGCGTCCGGGGTGCCGTGGACCACATGGGCCAGCCAGCCGTCCACGATCTCCTTCTCCACCGGGCTGAACGGATACCCCTCGGCCTCCTCCGGGGTCGGGATCGGCCCGGGGGCGCCGCGCCGCAGCCGCATCATGGCCACCGCCCCGGTCAGCACCTGGCGGTGGGCGGTGCGTTCGTCCCCGGCCGCCAGGGCCTGCACCCCGATCAGCGCATACGGCTCGTCCAGCACCGCCGAGGGCCGGAAACTGCCCCGGTACAGCTCCAGCGCAGGCAGTGTGGCCGCGGCCGCGAAGTGGTGTGCGAACGCGAACGGCAGCCCGAGCCGGCCGGCCAGCTCGGCGCTGAAGCCGGAGGAGCCCAGCAGCCACACGGGCGGGCGGGCGGTGGCGCCCTGCACCGGCCCCGGCACCGCGTGGACCCGGCGGTAGCGGTGGGTGGGCGGGAAATCCCCGTCCAGGAAGCCCAGGAGCTCGGTGAGCTGCTGCGGGAAGTCCTCGGCCCCTTCCCGCAGCCGGTCGGTGCGGCGCAGCGCGGCGGCCGTGGCCCCGTCCGAGCCGGGCGCCCGCCCCAGCCCCAGGTCGATCCGGCCCGGCGCCAGCGCCTCCAGGGTGCCGAACTGCTCGGCGATCACCAGCGGGGCATGGTTGGGCAGCATCACCCCGCCCGAGCCGAGCCGGATGCGGGAGGTGTGCGCGGCCAGATGGGACAGCAGCACGGCGGGCGAGGAGCTGGCCACCCCGGGGAGGGAGTGGTGCTCGGCCACCCAGAGCCGGTGGTAGCCGAGTTCCTCGGCCCGGCGGGCCAGCCGCACCGAGGCGGCCAGCGCCTCCCGGGCGGTGTGGCCGGTGCCCACGGTGGCCAGGTCCAGCACCGACAGCACGGCCGGTGCACTCCCGGCGGGCCGGGCCCGTATCGCCGCCGCCGCTCCGCCGCCCGTGCCGTCCATCCGTCCTGCTCCTCTCCTCCGGCCGCGGCCGGTCCGCCGGCCCCGCCTGTGCAACCAGCCGGGCGGCCTCCGGCATTCCACCCCTCCCCGCCCCGCTCCGCTCCGCGCCCTGACGGCCGGGAGGTGCGCCGGCCGGACATGCCCCGCACGGGTGAGGGTGCTGCGCCGGACGGGGCGGCGGCCGCGCGCCCCGTGCGGCGGCACGCCCGCGTCCGGGGATCCTTGCGGCTGACCGGCAACCAGCCACCGGCGAGCAGCCGCCCCGGCAGCGAGGAGGGAACCAGCCATGGCCCAGTGCGAGGTCTGCGGCAACGACTACCGGATGTCCTTCGAGGTTCACGCGGCGGGCGCGGTGCACACCTTCGACAGCATCGAGTGCGCCGCCCAGCGGATGGCCCCCATCTGTGAGCACTGCAACTGCCGCATCCTGGGCCACGGCCTGGAGACCGAGGAGGGCCAGTTCTTCTGCTGCGCGCACTGCGCGCGGATGATGGGCCAGCCCCAGCTGGTGGACCACGCGTAGCGCACCGGGACAGCGCGCCGACACCCGGACGGGACCCGGTTGTTACCGGACCGGCCATGGCAACCGGCGGCAGGACTGGCATCATTTCTGCCCGAGGGGGCGCACGTCCGGGGTTTTCGCAACCCCGGGCGGAGGAACGGGACGAGGTGACACTGGGGGGAACCACTCATGTCAGACATATTTGGCTCGGCTGCCCCGGGCGGGCCGCCCGGGAGCGGAGGCCGGCCCGCCGGTGACGGCGACTGGACGGTGCCCGGCTACGCCGGCATCCGGGAACTCGGCGCCGGGGCCGGCGGCCGCGTGGTCGTCGCGGTGCACGACGGGACCGGCCGCTCCGTCGCCATCAAGTACCTGGGCGAGGAGCTCCGTTCGGACGACGGCTTCCGCCGGGCCTTCCGCACCGAGGCCGAACTCCTCGGCAGCCTGCGCTCCCCGCACGTGGCCGGGCTGTACGAGTACGTGGAGGGGCCGCGCGGCGCCGCCATCGTGATGGAGCTGGTGAACGGCGTTCCGCTGCGTGCCCTGCTCACCCAGGAAGGGCCCACCGGCCCGGAAGCGGCGCTGGTGGTGCTCAAGGGCTCGCTGCTCGGGCTGGCCGCGGCCCACGCCTCCGGCGTGGTGCACCGCGACTACAAGCCCGAGAACGTGCTGGTCGGACAGGACGGCAGCTCCAAGCTGGTGGACTTCGGCATCGCCACGCGCAGCGGCGGCGAGGTCTCCGGGATCAGCGGCACCCCGCCGTACATGGCGCCCGAGCAGTGGCAGGGTGCCCCGGCCGGCGCCGCCACCGACGTCTATGCCGCCACGGTCACCTTCTTCGAGTGCCTCACCGGGCGGCGGCCGTACCGGGGGGCAAGTCTCGCGGAGCTGGCGGTGGCGCACACCACCGAGCCGATCCCGCTTCAGGACGTGCCCGAGGCGGTGCGGGAGCTGGTGGCGCGCGGCATGGCCAAGGACCCGGCCCTGCGGCCCTCGGACGCGCTGGCGTTCGTCGAGGAGCTGGAGCGGGTGGCCGGGCAGACCTACGGGCCGCGGTGGGAGGAGCGCGGGCAGCGGCGGCTGGCGGCGCTCGCCGCCCTGCTGCCGCTGTTCTTCCCGTGGCCGGACGGCCCGCCCGCGGGCAGCACCGACCTGGCCGTCACCATGCTGCCGGGCCGCGGATCGCCCGCCCGGAAGGCCACCCCGCCGGGCCGGGACATCGGGAACTGGCTGGTCTCCGGCGGGGCGCTGCTGGCGGGCGCGCTGATCATCGCCGGCACCGTGCTGCCCGGGGTGTGGGCGGCGGGCGAGGGCGAGGCCCGGGCCGAGGCCACCACCATGCCGAGCCCGGAGGACACCGACGGCACCCCGCTGGACATCGGCGACCCGGAGCCGGATGACCCGGAGGACCCGGAGGACGGCGTCTCCCCGGAGGAGACCGGGCCCACCGACGAGGAATCCGGCGGGGAGACCGAGGAGCCCGCCGGACCGGAGGAGGAACCGGACGACGGGGCCACCGCCACCGGCGGCGGCGCCACCGGCGCCACCGGCGGTTCGGCCGGGGGCTCCGCCACGGCCTCGGGCGGCACGGCCACGGACGGCGGAACCACCACGGACGGGACCACCTCCGGCGGCACCACTTCCTCCGGCTCGACCAGCTCCGGCCCGGCCGGCTCCGGCCCGGCCGGCTCCGGGTCCACGACGGACGGCGGCACCACCGGCGAGACCACTGGTGAGACCACTGGCGAGACCACCAACGGCGGCACCGAGGAACCGCCCCCGCCGACCGGCGTCAACGCCGTCAGATTCACCGACGCCTCGATCGTGAGCTGTGGCCGGGGCTGCTACGCCGCCCACGCGGACGCACAGATCTACCCCAGCGGCGACGGCCCGGTGACCCTCTCGGCCCAGTGGTACGAGGCAACCGGGCCGAATGAGACCGGCAAGCCGGTCGGCGAGGCCAGGACGCAGACCTTCGAAGGGTCCAAGGCCTACACCTGGCCGCTCCAGCTGGACAACGTGACCCTCTACACCTGCCGGATCTGGTACCGGCTCGTGGTCACGCCGGTCTCGCCCACGCCCGGGAAGGGCAACGAGGTCTCCATCGACGCGGGGTGCCTCGGATGACACAGCCGCCCCAGGACCCCCGGACCGGCGCGCTCTGGCGCGGGCCGGAGCCGGAGCAGAACACCGACGAGGCGACGGTCCGCCTGCCCGGCGGCAGCGGCAGGGGCGGTGAGGACGGCTACAGCGCGACCGAGCTGGACGGCTCCTGGGACGGAGCGGCCGACGGGGTCGGCGGGACCGGCGGGGGCACCGCCCCGCTGCCCCTTGCGCTGCCCGGGGAGCCCGCGGACCAGCAGCCCACCGCGCTGGCGCCCGGCCGCACCCCCGATCCGGACGGGACCGCGCGCACCCTGCGCGATCCGGACGTGCCCGGCGGCCACGGGGAGGAGGTCCTGCGCTTCGGCCCGGGGCCGCCCGGCGCGGCGGAGGACCCGTCCCACGGCACCGCCGCCGGGATCTGGCGCGGCGAGACCCCGCCGGGCGGCACCCGCCCGGCGGGCCGCCTCCGCTGGCTGCGCCGCTACGGCCTGGCCGTGGTGGTGCTGATCGCGGTGGCCGCGTTCCTGCTGTGGGACCGCACCGGGCCGGGGCTGGAGATCACCGCCGTCTCCGCCCGCACCGACGCCACGTCCGCCTGCGACTCCACCGCGGACGTCGTCGGGGTCGTCCGCACCAACGGCCGCCCCGGCACCCTCACCTACCAGTGGTCGCGCAGCGACGGCACCTCCTCGGGGGTGCTCAAGGAGCGGGTCACCCGGGGCCAGACGGAGGTGCTGCTGCACCTGCTGTGGACGTTCCAGGGCGAGGGCACCGTGACGGCCACCGCTCAGCTCCGGATCACCGAGCCGAGCACCCACACGGCGTCCGTCTCCTTCACCTACACCTGCCCCTGACCGGCGTCCGCCCCGGGCGGTGGCCGGGGCGGACGCCGGTCAGGGCAGAAGGCGTTCGACGGCCGCGGAACCCTCCTCCTCCAGCACCTTGCGGGCGCGTGCCACGCGCTCGGGGGTGGGTTCCCGGCCGGAGAGCCGCACCAGGTCCTCCGGGTCGATCGGACGGTCGCCACCGCTGTGCAGCAGACGGTCCGGTGTGGGCAGATTCTCCTCGGCGGGCTGTTCAGTCATGGGGGCTCCCTCCGTGCCCGGCGGACGGACGTCCCCACCACGCTATGCCTGCCGTCCGGCCCTCGCATGCCGGAGCCGCGGGGCCGCCCGCCGCCCCCGGCCCCCGCTTCCGGCCTGCCCCCGACCCCCGCTTCCGGCCTGCTTTGTCAGTGGCCCGTGCTACGACAGCACCCATGACCGACAGCGCCCTCTCGGCTTCCTCCCCGCACACTTCCTCCCTCCCCTACGCCGAGCTCCTCTCCCGGATCGAGGAACGCTCGGCCGCCTTCCGGGAGGCCGTGGCCGCCGCACCCGATCAGGCCGCCCGGGTGCCGGGCTGCCCGGACTGGTCGCTGCGCGACCTGGTGGCCCATCTCGGTGATGTGCACCGCTCCTGGGCGGCGGTGGTCGCCGCCGGCCCGTCCGGCACACCGCCCACCGAGGAGCAGCTCGGCGATCTCAGGCCCCACGGCGACCTGCTCACCTGGTCGGCCGACTCCACCGCGCTGCTGCTCTCCGCGCTCCGGTCCGCCGACCCGGACCGCGGCTGCTGGACCTGGTGGGGCTCCTCCGGCGCACCGCAGACCGTGGGCGCGGTGGCCCGCCACCAGCTCCAGGAGGCGGCCGTGCACACCTACGACGCCCAGGAGGCCGCCGGCCGCCCGCGGCCCGTCCCCACGGCCGTCGCCCTGGACGGCATCCCCGAATTCCTCACCGTCTCCCTGGGCACCGCCGGCCGCTGGCCGCAGCCCCCGGCCGCCGTCACCCTCGCCTGCGACGAGGGCCCCGCCTGGACCGTCTCCCTGCCCCTCTCCTCGCCCCCGGCCCCGGCCGTCGACGGGGACGGCGGCGGGGACGGCGGCGGGGACGGAGCCGGCGCAGCGGCCACCCTCCGGGGACCGGCCGACCGCCTCCTGCTCGTCCTGCACCGCCGCATCCCCCTCACCGCCCTCGGCATCGCCGGCGACCGGGACCTCGCCACCCACTTCATCGCCTGGCCCGGCCTGGACTGACTGTGACCCGGGAACCACTGCGAGGGCGGGGAGCGGCATGGCATTCCGCGGCGGGGCCGGGCGGCTGGGAACCGGAACAACAGCGGCGGAGAGGCGATCGGTGAGATCCTGACCGGCGATGCGGATTCCCCCCGAAGCAGCGCCGCCCCGGCAGCGGCACGCGGCCGGCCTGCGGCGGCGCGGCCCGAGCCGCTCCGCACCCGACCCCCCACGCCCTCACGTCCCACGGGCGCTCTGCCGCGCTCTCCGGCGCCTTCCTCCGGCTCTCACCCCGCTCTCCTCCCGGCCCGTTCCGCACCAGGTGCCGGCCCGCTCCGGACCGCCCCGCCCCGCCGTTCCGGGTTCGCGGCGGTTCGCCCCGGCATCAACAAGTACTGTGTGCTCCGGCGTTCAGTGATACACATGGGGGATCGATGACCGCGAATCACGGGGGCGCGGCACAGCATCACGGCGGCCACCGGGCGGTGGCGGGCATGCATCCGCTGCGCCCGGAGGACCCTGCCCAGGTGGGGAGGTTCCGGCCCGCGGCCCGGCTGGGCACCGGCGGCATGGGAACCGTCTACCTCGCCCACACACCGGGCGGCCAGCCGGTGGCGCTGAAGGTGGTCCGGCCCGAGCTGGCCGAGGCCGCCGACTTCCGCCGCCGTTTCGAGCAGGAGGTACGGGCCGCCCGCCGGGTGCAGGGCCTGTACACCGTGCCGGTGCTGGACGCGGACACCGAGGGCCCGGTGCCCTGGCTCGCCACCGCCTATGTGGCCGGTCCCGCGCTGAGCGAGGCCGTCGCCGTCCACGGCCCGCTGCCGGAGCACACCGTGCTGCTGCTGGTCGCCGGGGTCGCCGAGGCGCTGCAGTCCATCCATGCGGCCGGGGTGGTGCACCGCGACCTCAAGCCGTCCAATGTGCTGCTGACCGCCGACGGACCGCGGGTCATCGACTTCGGCATCGCCCGGGCCACGGACGCGACGTCCCTGACCGACGCGGGAAGCCGCNCACGGACGCGACGTCCCTGACCGACGCGGGAAGCCGCATCGGCACTCCCGCCTACATGGCCCCCGAGCAGGTCATGACCGGAAGTGTGGGCCCGCAGGCCGATGTCTTCGCGCTCGGACTGCTGGCGCACTACGCCGCCACCGGACGAGGTGCCTTCGGCGAGGGCGACCCGCAGGCGATGCTCTACCGGGTGGTGCACGACGAGCCCGACCTCAGCCGCCTGCCGGCCGGGCTGTGGGGGCTGGTCGCCGGATGCCTGGCCAAGGACCCCGCCGCGCGGACCGCCCCGGCCGCGCTGATCGAAGCCTGCCGGGGCCTGTCACCGGGCGCGGAGCTGCGCCGGGACACGGCCTGGCTGCCGGACGCCGTGGCACAGGAGATCACGGCGCGCGCCGCTCACCGCGCCCCGCCGCCGGACGATCGGCTCCGCGCGGCACCCGCCACCCCGGCCGGGGGGTTCGGCCCGGTCATCGGCCACACCCCGCCGGGCGCCACGCCCCACCCGGGGACGCCGTGGCAGGTG
>NZ_WTLH01000207.1 GCF_011421595.1 Streptomyces sp. YIM 98790
GTCCCCGGCCGGGGCTCAGCGGCGGCGCAGCCGCAGGACGCGGGCGGTGGCCGCCGGCCCGCCGGCCGGGCAGTCCACCCGCAGCACCCCCGGCGCGGCGTCCCAGCGCAGCCCCCAGGCCAGGCCGCCGCGCGGGAAGACGGTCTCCGGTTCGGCGGCCGAGCCCCGCAGATGCGGCAGCGGCAGTTCCAGCACCCGGGAGGCCCCGGGCAGCTTCCACAGCGTGAGCAGGGTGTCCCCGTCCGGGTCCGGAGCGCGCAGCCCCTGCACCACCCAGGGACCGGGCGGCCCGGCCAGGCCCAGCGGCCAGCAGGGCAGCGACCGGGACAGGAACGGCAGCAGTTCCCGGTGGCAGGCGACCGCCTCGCGCACCAGTGCCAGCTGTCCGCCGGTCATCCGGTCCAGCCGGCCGGAGAGGTAGAGCCGGCCCAGGATGCCGGTGGCCAGGGTGAACGCGGCCTCCTCCGCGGTCATCTCGGGCTGCGCATAGGCCCAGTTGCCGGCCTGCTCGGGCAGCACGGAGGCGGGCGCGGCGGCCGCGATGGCCGGGTAGAGCAGCGGGTTCTGCTGGTCGGAGGTGGACTGCAGGTGCAGCCGGGAGAGCAGCGCGTAATCCATGCGCATGGCGCCGGAGGCACAGTTCTCGATCAGCACATCCGGATAGCGGCTCAGCAGGGTGTCCAGCCAGTGCAGATGGGCCCGGTTGTGGCCCAGGAGCCCGGCGCCCGGCGCCGCGCCGTCCAGATCGGTGCCCGGCCCGGGCATGATGTTGTAGTCGAACTTGAAGTAGCCGATGCCCAGATCGGTCACCAGCCGGTCCACCACCTCGTTGACGTGCTTGCGGGCCTCGGGGTGGCGCAGGTCCAGGTGGTAGCGGCCGTGCTCCGCCACCCGCTCGCCGTGGCGCTGGAAGAACGCGGCGTCCGGCAGCCGTTCGGCGACCGGGGAGCGCACCCCGATCACCTCCGGCTCCAGCCAGATGCCTGGCAGCATGCCGCGGCCGCGGATGTGCTCGATCACCTCCTCCAGCCCGCCGGGGAAGCGGCGGGCCGAGGGGCGCCACTCCCCCACGCTGTCCCACCAGGTGCCGTCCTCGTCGTACCAGCCGGCGTCGATGCAGTAGCAGTCGGCACCGGCCTCGGCCGCGGCGTCGATCAGCGGCAGCAGCCGCTCGGTGGTGGGATCTCCCATCAGGGTGTTCATGTAGTCGTTGAAGACGACCGGGTACCGGTCCCGGGCGGCGGGCGGGGTGTGCGCGGCGCGCAGCGCCCGGCGCTGCCGGGTGAGGGCGCCGAGGGCCTCGTCCGGGCCGCCCGCGGCCACCGCCAGGGAGACCGGCACCGTGCCGAACGTCCGCCGCCCGCCGACGGTCTCGCTCCACTGGTGCTCGGCGTCGGTGGGGCCGAGCAGTGCCAGGTAGCTGTCGCCCTCGCGGCGCTCGCCCACCTCCCAGTGCCAGGCGCCGTTGTGCTCGATCTGCCAGGCGAGCGCCCAGCCGCCGTCCCGGGCGGCGAGCACGCCGGTGGGCAGGTGCTCGCCGGTGGACCAGGAGCTGCGCGAGGTCAGCGCGAACCGGCTGCGCGACGGGTGGTGGTGGATGCCGGGGTCCATGTACGGCAGTCCCGCCCGGCGCAGCGGGGTGCGGTGCCAGCGGGACTCCGCCACCCAGTCGCTGTCGCCGTGCAGCAGGTCGGTCTCGTCCGGCCCGGCCCCGGAGTCGGTCTGGAACGCCCCGGTGGCCACGGAGGTGACCGCCTGGAGGCGGACGGTGCGGCCCGGCGCGTCCGGCGCGGACCGCACCTCGGTCCAGGTCTGGACCGCCGGGACCCCTTCGGCGGCCCGGAAGACGCTGGTGACGCGGAGTCCGGTGGCGGCATCGGTCTGCTGGACGCGCAGTTCGGCCACGCCGGTCCGCTCGTCCCGCGAGGCGGTGTGCCCGGCGTAGCGGAGCCGGGAGCCGAGCACGGTGTCGGCGTAGCGGTGGCTGCCGGGGAACCGGCCGTGGCCCAGGGCCTGGATCTCCACCAGGGGAACTCCGGGCCGGCCGTCGGGAGGATCGCGGTCGATGTCGGCCGGACGCAGCGACAGCAGACTGACGGGTTCGTCGGTGCCGACCCTGAAGTGCAGGGTCACCTGGCCTCCGCACCAGATCAGCAGGGTGGGGAACATCGGCGGCTCCTGTTCGCCCGGGGAACGGGCGGACGGTTGTGGGGGGATGGCGGCCGCGCCGGTCAGCCGGCCCGGCCCGCACCGGAGTTGTCGCCACCAGCCTTGCCCCGCTCGCCGCCGTTCGCCACCGCGCCGGTCACCTCCTGGCCGGATTCCGCGTACAGCCAGCAGGCCGCCCGGTGCTCCGGGCCCACCGGGTGGTCCGCCGGGGTGCCGGAACAGACCGGCATGGCGGAGGGGCAGCGGTCACGGAACCGGCAGCCCGGGCCGGAGAGCGGCAGCCCGCCCGCCCCGCCGGCCGGCTCGGTGGCGGCCGGCATCCGCTCCGGAGCGCGGCCCCGGGCCTCCGGGTCGGGTGCCGCCGAGGCCAGAAGCTGCGTGTAGGGGTGGCGGGGGCGGAGGATGACCTCGTCGGCCGGGCCGCTCTCCACCACCCGTCCCCGGTACATCACCAGGATGTCGTCGGAGAAGTGGCGGGCGGTGGCCAGGTCGTGGGTGATGTAGAGGACGGCGAGGTTCTCCTCGCGCTGGAGCCGGGCCAGCAGGTTGAGCACTCCCAGCCGGATGGAGACGTCCAGCATGGAGACCGGCTCGTCGGCGACGACGACCTGGGCGCCGGGGGCCAGGGCGCGGGCGATGGCCACCCGCTGCCGCTGCCCGCCGGAGAGCTCGTGCGGGCGGCGCCGGGCGAAGTCGCCCGCCGGGGNGCGGGCGGCGCCGGGCGAAGTCGCCCGCCGGGGTGAGGTTGACGCGTTCCAGCAGTTCCTCGGCCATCTTCCGGGCCCGGCCCCGGCCGCCCGCCCGGCCGTGCAGCCTGAGCGGCCGGACGAGGTGGTGCTCGATGGTGTGGAAGGGGTTCAGGGAGGCGAACGGATCCTGGAACACCATCTGCACATGGTCGCGGTACGCCCGGCCGGGGACCCTGCGGCCGTCCGGGCCGAGCGCGGTGATCGAGCCGGAGCTGGGCTTCTCCAGGCGGGCGATCATCCGGGCCACGGTGGACTTGCCGGAGCCGGACTCGCCGACCAGGGCCACGGTGCGGCCGGGGACCAGGGTGAAGGAGACCCGGTCGGCGGCGCGCAGGGTGGAGCGCCGCAGTCCGGACCGCAGGGTGTAGTCCTTGACCAGGTCGCGGACTTCCAGGGTGGTCATCGGGGCGCCCCTTCGCTGTGGTGCGTGGTGTGCTGTCCGGGCAGGGTGGACGGGCCGGCGGTGGCGGCGCCGTTGCGCAGGAAGGCGCCGCGCTCTCCGGTCAGGCTGGGGAAGGAGTCCAGCAGGGTGCGGGTGTAGGGGTGGCGGGGGCTGCGGTGGATCTGCTCGGCCGGCCCGTACTCGACCACCTCGCCCTCGCGCATCACCGCGATCCGGTCGCTGAGTTCCAGCAGCAGCGGCAGGTCGTGGGTGATGAAGACGACGGCGAAACCGAGTTCCTCGCGCAGCCGCAGGATCTCCCGCAGGATGCCGCGCTGCACCACCACGTCCAGTGCGGTGGTGGGTTCGTCCATCACCATCACCTGGGGGTCGAGCAGCATGGCCATGGCGATCATGACGCGCTGCCGCATGCCGCCGGAGAGCTCGTGCGGGAACGAGTCCAGGCGGCGCGGGTCCACGCCGACCAGCCGCAGCACCTCGGCGCAGCGCGCGCGGCGGCCGGCGGCCGGCATGTCCGGGCGGTGGGTGAGGAGCACGTCCTCCAGTTGTTCCCGGATGGAGATCACCGGGTTGAGGGAGTTCATCGCGCCCTGGAACACCATGGAGAGCTTGGACCAGCGGAACGTGCGCAGGGCCTCGCCCCGGAGGGCGAGCAGGTCGATGTCCCCGCCGTCCCGGTCGTGGAAGGTGACGGTGCCGGAGGAGATCTCGGCGGGCGGGGTGTGCAGCCGGCTGACCGCGTAGGCCAGGGTGGTCTTGCCGCAGCCGGATTCGCCGGCCAGGCCGAGGATTTCGCCGCGGCCCAGGGTGAGCGAGACGTTCTTGACCGCGTGCACCGGCTTGGCGGTGCGGTAGACCACATGGAGGTCGCGGATGGTGAGCACGGCCGGCCGGCCGGCGTCCGGCCCGGCGGGGCCGGCGGCGGAACCGGCCGCGGCGCCGGTGGCGGTGCCGGAACCGGCCGCGGCGGCGGTGGCGGTCACCCGGCCCTCGGCGAGCTTGGCCGCGGTGTTGCGCAGCCTGGGGTTGATGATCTCGTCGATGGAGAAGTTGATCAGTGCCAGCCCGCAGCCGAAGAGGGCGATCACCAGGCCGGGCGGGACGAACCACCACCACGCCTCGCGCTGCAGGGCGAAGCCGTTCTGGGCGTAGTAGAGCATGGTGCCGAGGGTCTCGGAGTTGGAGGCGCCCAGGCCCAGGAAGGACAGGCCGGCCTCGGCCAGGATGGCGGCGATCACCGCGAACACGAACTGCGAGGCGAGCAGCGGCAGCAGGTTGGGCAGGATCTCCACCGAAACGATCCGCCAGGGCTTCTCGCCGGCCACCCGGGCGGCGGCCACATAGTCCCGGTTGCGCAGCGACAGGGTCTGGGCGCGCAGCACCCGGGAGGCGGCGGCCCAGCCGGTGAGGGCGAGCACCACCGCGATGGTCCAGGCGCCGCGGTCGGCGGCCGGCACGAAGCCGGCGATCACGATCACCAGCGGCAGACCGGGGATCACCAGCATGACGTTGGAGAAGAGCGAGAAGCTCTCGTCCACCACGCCGCCGAAGTAGCCGCCGAGGATGCCGAAGACGGCGGACAGCACGGTGGCCATGATGCCGACCAGCAGGCCGATCTGGAGCGAGCCGCGGGTGGCGTGCACCAGCTGGGCGAGCACGTCCTGGCCGGTCTGGGTGGTGCCGAGCAGGGTGCCCTCGCCGGGCGGCTGGAAGGGGGTGTCGGAGATGGCGTCGGGATCTCCGGCGAACACCGGCCCGAGCAGGCCGAGCAGGGCGATGCCGGCCACCAGGGCCAGGCCGATGCCCAGCTTGGGCGACCAGACGGGCAGCAGGGCGCGCCAGGCGGCGCGCGGCGCGGCGGGGGCCGCCGGGGCCGTGGCGGGCTCCTCGGAGGGGCCGGTGAGGGAGGACGGGTCGGTCACGGTACGGGCTCCTTGCGGTGGGTCGGACGCGGGGCGGGCAGGGGTCAGGTCCCGACGCGGGTACGGGGATCGATGAACCCGTACAGCAGGTCGACGACCAGGTTGGCGCCCAGCACCGCGACCGTGATCACCAGGAAGATGCCCTGCATCAGGGCGTAGTCGCTGTTCTGCACGCCCTGCAGGAGCTTGGAGCCGATGCCGGGGTAGGAGAACACCTGCTCGGTGATGATGGAGCCGGAGACCACGAAGCCGAGGGAGATGGCGAATCCGGCCAGGGAGGGCAGGACCGCGTTGCGGGCCGCGTAGCGGGTCATCACCCGGGTGGAGCGCAGGCCCTTGGCGCGGGCGGTCAGCACGTAGTCCTCGGACATGGTGGAGACCATCATGTTGCGCATCCCCAGCAGCCAGCCGCCGACCGAGGAGATCACGATGGTCAGGGCCGGCAGGAAGCCGTGGTAGACGGCGGAGCCGATGAAGTCGGCGTTCCAGCCGGGGGTGAGGGCCACGTCGTAGCCGCCCTGGAGGGGGAACCAGCCCAGGGCGGTGGCGAAGAAGGCCACCAGGATCAGCGCCAGCCAGAAATAGGGCACCGCGGCCAGCACGGTGGTGGCGGGCACCAGCGAGTCCAGCCACGACCCGCGGCGCCAGCCGACCACCGTGCCCAGCACGATGCCCAGGGCGAAGGACAGCAGCGTGGCGAGGCCGACCAGGACCAGGGTCCAGGGCAGGGCCTGCCCGATGACCGAGGAGACCTCCGCGGGGAAGACGCTGACCGAGACGCCCAGATCGCCGCGGAGCATGTTGCCCAGATAGGCGACGTACTGGGTGATCAGCGGTTCTCCGGTGTCGGCGCCGAGCAGGAGCTCGTAGGAACGCCGCGCGGCCGGGTCCACCGTGCCGCCGCGCTGCTGGAGCTTCGCCATCAGGGTGTCCACCGGGTTGCCCGGCATCATCCGGGGGATGAAGAAGTTCAGCGTCAGGGCGGCCCAGAGGGCGACCAGATAGAACCCGAGCTTGCGGGCGTAGTACCTCATCGATCGCCGCCAATCAGACCGCTGCCGGTCGGCTCGTTGCCGGTCAGTGTGCTGCCAGTCACCGTGGTTGTCTCCTCGGCCGGGTGAGCCGGTGGATCACTCGCCGGCGGGCTTGAGGCTGATGAAGATCTGCGAGTGGTCGGGACGGGCCCAGACGGCCGGGAAGGCGTACAGGTCGTCCGCGGTCGGCCAGCCGGTGAACTTCTCGGCGTTGTACTCGCTGGTGGTGCCGCCGGTCAGGACCGGGATGTAGGGCATGTTCTCCTCGATCCGGGTCTGGATGAGGTCGAGGTGCTCCTGCCGGGCCGCGGTGTCCTGGGGGTCGGTCTGCTTCAGCGCCTCCAGCGCCGCGTCCACCTCCGGGTCGGAGAAGCGGGCGAAGTTGGGCTGGGCGGTCTCGCCCACCGGGGCGGTGGTCGCGGTGGAGAAGAAGTAGCTGTAGAGGTAGTAGGGGTCGGGTGCCGGGCCCTGGTAGAGGGAGTCGATAAGGAGCTGGTAGTTGCCCTGGCCGCGGGAGTCGGACCACTCGTTCCAGGAGGACTGCTGCGGGATGATCTCGATCCCGGCCTCCTTGAGCTGCTGGCCGATCACGTCCAGCGCGGTGATGTAGTCGGTCCAGCCGGAGACCACGCTCACGGTCAGCGAGAGCCGCTCGCCGTCCTTGGCGTAGATGCCGTCGCCGCCCTTGGCCCAGCCGGCGTCCTCCAGGAGCTGCGCGGCCTTGTCCACGTCGGCGTTCATCGGGGCGACGGGGTTCTCCAGGTCCTGGGAGATCAGGGCGGCGTCGCGCCCGGTGAGGGCGAAGCCGGGCGAGATCTCGCTCGCGGTCTCCTCGAAGGCAAGGAAGTTGATCTGCTCGCGGTCCATGGCGTAGTAGATGGCCTGCCGCACGGCCGGGTCGGTCTGCGGACCGGTGCAGCCGAGTTCCGCGCTGGAGCAGCTCAGCAGCGCTATCTGGTTCAGCGGGACGGTGACCGCCTGGTATCCCGGGTAGTTCTTCTCGACGTTCTGGATGTCCGGGACGGGGCCGGTCTGCCAGTCGACGGTCCCGGCCTTCAGGGCGTCGGCGCCGGCCTGGTTGCCGGACAGCGCGACGAACCGCACGCGCTTCAGCGCGGGCTCGCCGCCCCAGTAGCCGGGGTTGGCCTTCAGGGTGAAGGCGGCGGGCTTGAACTCCTCCAGCAGGTAGGGACCGGTTCCGACCGGTTCCTGCACGGTGTCGGTGGTGGGGTCGGACATGTCCTTCCAGATGTGCTCGGGCACGATCCAGATCCGGCCCAGCACCTGCGGGCCGTCCATGTAGGCGGGCTCGTCGAAGCGCACCACCAGGTGGGTGTCGTCCACGGCCTCGGCAGTGCCGTTGTAGCCGGTGCCGTTCAGGGCCGGGTACTCGGTGATCATGCCGAGGGTGAAGACCACGTCGTGCGCGGTGAAGGGTTCGCCGTCCGACCACGTGACGCCCTCGCGCACGGTGAGGGAGAGCTCGGTGCCGTCCTCGTTCCAGGAGTACTCGGTGCCCAGCCGGGGCACGGGCTCCTGGTCCCGGGCCTGATTGAAGTAGAACAGCGGCTCGAAGATCGTTCCCGGCCCCTCGATGACCGTGGGCGAGTAGGGGTTGAAATTGGCTTGATAGTCGCCGGCCTGGCCGGTGTACGCGACGAGGGTGTCGGCGGGAGTCTTGGATCCTCCGCCGCCGCCTCCGTCGTCGCCGGAGCCGGAGGAGCAGGCGGCGAGGGACAGCAGGGCCGCGGCGGCAACGGCGGCGGTCGCCGTCCTGCGGACGGTTCGTCTGGGCTGCGGGCGCATGGAGATCGGTCCTCCTGGGTCTACTGGGTTGCGCGATTGTTAAGCAGCCGAAGAAAGAAAGTCAACCCTCTGCGCGGGGGGACGACGATTCCCGTGGAAAGATGTTCAGTGGCTGAACGAAGCCCACCGGGCCGTCAGCGTCCGCCACACGCCGCGTCCGGGCCGGCTCCCCGGGCGGCGCACGGGCCACGACGGGGAAGACCACCGGGGGACGACGACGGGGAAGAGGCACACGTGAGCGGACCAGTGGAACCGATCCCGCATGCGAACAGCCGGCCGGCGGTGCACGCCAGCAGCCGGTCCGCGGTGCTCGACGTGATCCGGGCGGCGGGCACCATCAGCCGGGTGGGCCTGGTGGAGGCCACCGGTTTCACCGGCGCGACCATCTCCACGGTGGTGCGCCGCCTCATCGACGACGGCCTGGTGGTGGAAACCGGCCACGCCGAGTCCACCGGCGGGAAGCGCCGGGTGCTGCTCGCCCTGAACCGGTCCTCGCGGTTCGCGGTGGGCATCCATCTCGACCACGCCGGGATCACCTATGTGCTGACCAACCTGGGCGGCTCGGTGATCGGCCGGATGTTCCGGCCCGGCGCGGGCACGGTCGCCCCGGCCGAGGTGGTGGAACGGATGGCGTCCGAGACCGTCGGCCTGATCGAGAGCGCGGGCGTGGACCGCGACCGGGTCCTGGGTCTGGGGCTGGTCTCCCCCGGCCCGCTCACCCGCACCAGCGGCATGCCGCTCACCCCGCCCGCCATGCGGCAGTGGGAGGACTTCCCGCTGGACCGCGCGCTGCGCAAGGCCACCGGCCTGCCGGTCTCGCTGGACAACGACGCCACCGCCTCGGCGCTGGGCGAGCACTGGTCCGGCGGGGTGGGCGGCACCGCCACCTTCGCCGCTCTCTACATGGGCACCGGCATCGGCTCCGGACTGGTGGTCAACGGCATCACCTACCGCGGCGTGAGCGGCAACGCGGGCGAGGTCGGGCACATCTGTCTGGACCCGGACGGGCCGGAGTGCTGGTGCGGGGCGCGCGGCTGCACCGAGGCGCTGGCCGGCCCCGCCGCGGTGGTGGGCGCGGCCCGCGCCGACCCGGTGACCAGCCGGGCCGCCGGCCTGTCCCG
>NZ_WTLH01000208.1 GCF_011421595.1 Streptomyces sp. YIM 98790
CGCGCCGCGGCGGACGCGGACGCCGGGCGCGGCTAGCGGGGCGGGCCGGGCCGCCGGTCCGGCGCTCCGGGGCCTGCGGTGCGGCCGTCCGTCGTGCTCTCCGCTGCTGCCCGGCGTTCCCCGGTGCTGCCCGGGGCGCGTCGGATGGGTAGGGTCGCGTCTGACCACCGATGACGGGAGGACGCGATGAGCACAGCCCCGCGCCCGCGGATCCGGCCCGGAGCCGTGCTGGCCAACGCGGCCGTGGCCGTGGGCTGTGTGCTGTTCCTGGGCGGCTTCGTGCTCGCCGCGATCCTCTACCAGCCGTACGAGGTGCCCACCGACTCCATGGCGCCCACGGTCTCCACCGGGGACCGGGTGCTGGCCCACCGCATGGGCGGCGACGAGGCGCACCGCGGCGACGTGGTGGTCTTCCGCGAGGAGACCTGGGGCGATGTGCCGATGCTCAAGCGGGTGGTGGGCGTCGGCGGGGACACCGTGGCCTGCTGCGACGACCGGGGCCGGCTGACCGTGAACGGCCGGCCGGTGGACGAGCCCTATCTGCCCGGCGACCAGCCGGCCGCGCCCTACTCCTTCTCCGCCGAGGTGCCCGAGGGCGAGCTGTTCCTGCTCGGCGACGACCGGCAGAACTCCATCGATTCGCTGACCCGGCTGCTGGGCGAGGACTCCACCGGCACGGTGCCCGCGGAGGCGGTCTCGGCCCGGGTGGAGGCGATCGTCTGGCCGGTGGACCGGATCGGCATGGTGCCCGGCGCGGCGGACTTCGGCGATCTGCCGGGCGGTACGTCGCCGGACGGTCCGCTGCGGCCCATCCTGTGGGCGGCGGCGGCCGGGGCGGTGCTGATCCTGGGCGGCACGGCGTACGGGCCGGTGTCCCGCCGCCTGCGCCGCCGCCGGGCGAACCGCTGACCGGGAGACGGCCGCACGTTCCTGCTGACATGCGGCAGACCTGCGACTCCGGCGTGGCGCGCCGCCCGGTGTCGCACAATGGGGACACCAGCGGCTGAAGGGGATCACGCCATGAGCGCCGAGGACCTCGAAAAGTACGAAACCGAGATGGAGCTCAAGCTCTACCGGGAGTACCGCGACGTGGTCGGGTTGTTCACGTATGTGATCGAGACCGAGCGTCGCTTCTACCTCACCAATGACTACGAGATGCAGGTGCACTCGGTCCAGGGTGAGGTCTTCTTCGAAATCACCATGGCGGACGCCTGGGTGTGGGACATGTACCGGCCCGCCCGGTTCGTGAAAAAGGTCCGGGTTCTCACCTTCAAGGACGTGAACATCGAGGAGCTCAATCGCAATGAGCTCGATCTTCCGGAGAACTCCGGCTTCGGCAGATCCTGAGCACGGGCGGGTTCACCGGAACGGAGGACGCCGGTCACGCCGGCCCGCCCGTTGTCCACAGGGCTCCCGTGCCGGGCGGCGGAACCGCATGCTGCTGCCATGAGCCTGCCCGGTCCCCGGCGCCGACTCCGGCGCGCGCTTTCGCCGTCCCCCCTGGACTCCCCGGCCTCCCCGGTCCCGCTGTTCCGGCTGTTCCGGCTGTTCCCGTTCCTGGCGCTGTCCGTGCCGCTCCTGCTCCTTCCTCCGGCGATGCCGGAACCGCCGCCGCCCGCCCCGGCGGCCGCCGGGGCCGCGGTGCCGCCGGACGGCCGTGACTGGCCGGTGGCACCGGGCGGGCGGGAGCCGGCCGTGCTGCGTCCCTTCGAGCCGCCGCCGGAACCCTGGGCGGCCGGCCACCGGGGTGTGGATCTCGGGGCCCCGCCCGGCACCCCGGTGACCGCACCGGCGGCCGGGCGGATCACCTTCGCCGGCCGGGTCGCCGGGCGTGGCGTGGTCACCATCGCGCTGGACGGCGCCGGAGACGGCGCCGAGCACGGTACCGGACCGCGCACCACGCTGGAACCGGTGGTGCCCGCCGTGGGGGTGGGGGAACGGGTGGCGGCCGGGCAGCGGGTCGGGGCGCTGGACGAGGGGCCCTACCACTGCGCCTCGCCGTGCCTGCACTGGGGACTGCTGCACGGCGAGGGCCGGCGCGACTACCGCGATCCGCTCGGCCTGCTGCGCCGGGGACCGGCCCGGCTGCTGCCCTTTCTCGGCATCCCGGCCCCGGCCGGCACCGGCGTGGCGGCTGCCGCCCGTGCGCGGCCCGGGTCAGCCGCCCGCATCGGCCAGCTTGGCCCGCAGCTGGAGCACGGACTTGGTGTGGATCTGGCTGACCCGGCTCTCGGTGACGCCCAGCACCTGCCCGATCTCGGCCAGCGTCAGCCCTTCGTAGTAGTACAGGGTCACCACGGTCTTCTCCCGGGCCGGGAGTGTGTTGATGGCCCGGGCAAGGAGCTGTCTCAGCTCCCGGTCCTCGGCGACTTCCACGGGATTGTCCGCACTGGTGTCCTCCAGGGTGTCCATCAGGCTGAGCCGGTCACCGCTCTCGCCCCCGGCGTGCAGCAGCTCCTCCAGGGCCACCATGTTGGCCAGCGAGAGCTGGCTGAACAGCGCCTGGAGCTCCTCGATGTCGATGTTCATCTCCCGGGCCACCTCGGCCTCGGTCGGGGTCCTCCGCAGCGAGGCCTCCAGGGTGGCGTAGGCACGCTCCGCGGCGCGTGCCTTCTGCCGCACGGAGCGGGGAATCCAGTCCAGCGCACGGAGTTCGTCGATCATCGCTCCCCGGATGCGGGTGATGGCGTAGGTCTCGAACTTGATGGCGCGGCCCGGATCGAACTTCTCGATGGCGTCGATCAGGCCGAAGACCCCGGAGGAGACGAAGTCGGCCTGCTCGATGTTGGCCGGCAGGCCCACGCTGACCCGGCCGGCGACGTACTTCACCAGCGGCGAGTAGTGCAGGATGAGCTGCTCGCGGAGCCGGTTGTCCCCGGTGGACTTGTAGGCGTGCCACAGTTCGTCGAGCGACGCGGGCGAGGAACGGGGGACGGACCCCGGTGCCTCGGCCGGTGCTCCGGGAGCCGATGGCCGGGGGACGGGGGAGTGCTGGGGCATACGTCGCCTTGAGCCGTTCTGCGCGATCGGTGCGGGTGTTGCGGGGTGCTGCGGTTTCTGGGAGTTCTGCGGTTTCCGGGGGTTCCGGGGGGTCTGGGTGTTCTGATGGTTCTGGGGATATTGCGAGTTCCGGGGTTTGTGCGGTTTCCGGGCGTTCTGCGGGATCTGCGGAAGGACGCCCGGCTGATGTGAGCGTAGCGTGACATCGGTATAGCGTTGCGCATCTGGCAGCGGATCAACCCGGCGCAGATACGTTCCTCCCGGCGCGTTGCGGTGTGATCATCCCTGGATTCCCGGAGTGTGCGCCCCCGCCGCACGCCCGGGGAGCGCGCTGAGCAGCCACCTCTCGCCCGCCTGTTCGACGAATCCCAGGGCGCGGAGCTCGTGCAGGCGCGCGAGCGCGTCCGGTTCGGTCGTGCAGGCGCCCGCGGCGATCTCCCGCAGGGCCGCTGCCGCGCCCCGGGCGGGCACCGCCTCCAGCACCCGGGCACCGGCCTCGGACAGCAGATCCCGGGCCAGCAGCGGTCCGGACCGCTGCGCGGCCAGCTCGCCCATGGCCCCGGTGAGTTCGGTGATCTCGTCGGGGCCGGTGACCAGGCAGGCGCCGTCGCGCAGCAGCTGGTGCACGCCGTGCGACTGGGCAGAACAGACCGGCCCGGGCACGCCCATCACCTGCCGGTGCAGCCGGCGGGCGTGCCGGGCGGTCACCAGTGCGCCGCTGCGGGCGGCGGCCTCCACCACCACCGTGCCCCGGGTGAGGGCCGCCAGCACCCGGTTGCGCTGCAGGAAGCGGTGGCGGGTGGGATGCTCTCCGGGCGGCAGCTCCGCGACCAGCAGGCCCTGTCCGGCGACCCGGGCGAGGAGCTGCTGATGCCGCCGCGGATAGCAGACGTCCACCCCGCAGGCCAGGACCGCCACGGTCGGGCCGCCGGTGACCAGGGCCCCGCGGTGTGCCGCGGCATCGATGCCGTAGGCGCCGCCGGAGACCACGGTCCAGCCGCGCTCGGTGAGCGCCGCGGCCAGTTCAGTGGCCACATGGGCGCCGTAGTCGGTGCAGGCCCGGGCGCCGACCAGGGAGACCGAGCGCAGTGCCAGGAAGCGCAGCGAGGGAGCGCCGCGCACCCAGAGCGCCACCGGCCGCGCCGGGCCCAGGTCGTCGAGCTGGCTGGGCCACTCCGCATCCCCGGGGCAGACCAGACGCGCCCCGCAGCCGGCCGCGGTGGCCAGGTCACGGGCGGGATCGGCGCGTGCGGCGCGCAGCAGCAGCCCGCCCCACCGCTCGTCGGAGACATCCGGCAGCCGCCGGCCGGCGCGCAGCGCCCGCCAGACCTCCTCGGGGCCGAACGCGGCCAGCCACCGGCCCATGGTCTCGTCCCCCGGTTCGCCGACCCGGCACAGCGCCGCCCGCGCCGTCCGCTCCGCGGGCCCGGTGGCCTCCTCCTTCTCCTTCGCCATCCGCGCTCCTCCTTGTGGTCTTGTGGTCTTGTGGTCTTGTGGTCTTGTGGTCTTGTGGTTCGTGGTCCTGTGGTCCCGGCTCCCCGCCGCTTCGTCGCTTGGCCGGNTCGTGGTCCTGTGGTCCCGGCTCCCCGCCGCTTCGTCGCTTGGCCGGCGGCTCTCGGCCCGGTGGCTTTCGGGGCCCGTGTCCCGCCCTGCGGTCAGGGGCGGGGGAGCGGGTGGCGGTGCGGGTTCCCGGAGCGCAGGGCCAGCGCGAGGCCGACGTCGTCGGCGTCCGGCCGGGCATGGCCGGCCAGGTCGGCCACCGTCCAGGCCACCCGCAGCACCCGGTCCAGGCCCCGGGCGCTGAGCAGTCCGCGGTCCATGTCCCGCTCGGCACCGGCCAGTGCGCCCGGCGCCGGGGCCCACCGGGTGCGCAGCTCATGTCCCGGCACCTCGCCGTTGACCCGCCACGGGGTGTCCGCGTACCGGGCGGCGGCCCGCTCCCGGGCGGCCAGCACCCGCTCGGCCACCACGGCCGTGGACTCCGCCTCGCCCTGTGCGGCGAGCAGTTCGGCCCGGCCCAGCGGCTCCACCGGGACCCGCAGATCGATCCGGTCCAGCAGCGGCCCGGACAGCCGCGACCGGTAGCGGCGGACCGTGCCCGGAGCACAGTCGCAGCCGCCGTTGCGGGTGCCGAACCGGCCGCAGGGGCACGGATTCGCCGCCATCACCAGCAGGAACCGGGCGGGCAGCCGCATCACCCCGGCCGCCCGGGCGACCGTCACCCGCCCGGACTCCAGCGGCTGCCGCAGCGCGTCCAGCGCCTGGCCGCCCATCTCCGCCGCCTCGTCCAGGAACAGCACCCCGTGATGGGCCAGCGAGGCCGCCCCCGGCCGCGGGAAGCCCGTGCCGCCGCCGACCAGCGCGGCCATCGAGGCCGAGTGGTGCGGGGCGCAGTACGGTGCCCGGTCGACCAGCGGGCGGCCCGGCGGCAGCGAGCCGTCCACCGAGTGGATCGCGGTGACCTCCAGCGCCTCCCGGCGGGTCAGCGGCGGCAGCAGGCCGGGCAGCCGCTCGGCAAGCATGGTCTTGCCCGCCCCCGGTGCCCCCTTGAGGAACAGGTGGTGCCGCCCGGCGGCGGCGATCTCCAGGGCCCGGCGGGCGGTGTGCTGTCCCGCCACGTCGGCCAGGTCGGGGACGCGTTCGGACCGGTCGGTGGCGTATCCGCCGCCGGGCGCCGCCAGCCCGGCCAGCGCCGGGTCGGGAACGCCCCCCGTACCGCCCGGCGGATCCTCGGCCGGCACCTCCTCCCCGGCGAGCACGGCGATCACCTGGCGCAGCGTGCGCACGCCCAGCACGGCCACGTCCGGCACCAGCGCGGCCTCGGCCGCGGTCTGCTCGGCCACCACCACCTGCCGGTAGCCGGCCCCGGCGGCGGCCAGCACGGCGGGCAGCACCCCGCGCACCGGCCGCACCCGGCCGTCCAGCCCCAGTTCACCGATCAGCACCAGCCCCGAGAGCGACGGCGGCGGGATGCGTCCGGCGGCGGCGAGCACCGCGGCGGCGATGGCCAGGTCGAATCCGCTGCCCGACTTGGGCACCGCGGCCGGGCTGAGCCCGACCGTCAGCTTGCGCTGCGGCCACTCCACCCCGGAGTTGACGACCGCGGAACGGACCCGGTCCCGGCTCTCGCTGAGCGACTTGTCGGCCAGGCCGACCAGCGAGAACCCGGCCACGCCCGGCTCCAGATCCGCCTGGACCTCCACCACCATGCCGTCCACCCCGGTGAGCGCCACCGAGCAGGTGCGGGCGAAGCCCATCAGGCGGCCCCCCTCGCGTGCTGCACCACGGCCGGCCCGCGGTCCGGCAGCAGCACGCCGATCAGGTCGATCCGCACACCGCCCGGCGGCGGCGTGCCATGGGCGGGCAGCCAGCGCTCGGCCAGCCAGCGCTCGGCGAGGCGGCGCAGCCGCTCGGCCTTCTCCGGGGTGACACCGGCCATCGGGTGCTGCGGGCCGCCCGCACGGCGGGTCTTCACCTCGCAGACCACCACCACGGGACCGGGCACCGGACCGCCGCGGGACCCGCCGGGCGGGGCGTCCTCCCGGGCCACGATGTCCAGCTCCCCCTCGGCGCAGCGCCAGTTGCGGTCCAGCACGGTCAGCCCGGCCTCGCCCAGCCGCCGCACCGCCAGCCGTTCGCCGTATCTGCCGAGCGCGGCGGCGGACCGCTGCCGCTCCTGCCGCCGCCGCCCGGCCGCGGCCTCCGGTCCGCCGGCCCCCGGCCCGGCCGCCTGCCGCCGTGCCGGGCGGCCCCGCCGGGTGTGTTCCGTGCCGCGCGATGCCATGGCGCTCCCCCTCCGTACCGCTCCGGTGACCCCGGGTGATCGCGGGGCCCTGCACAGAGAGTGCGGGAACGGGCGGGAGTGCGCGAGGGCTGTGGAAAACCGGGCCGCGGCGGAGAACTTCGGCTCTCTTCCGGGCGGCAGGGGCAATCCGGGGCCGAACGGGGAAGTGTTCGTGGTGGTCAGCCGCTCCGGGTGGTGCGGCATTGCCGTGTCGCCCGGTGCTGCCGGGGTCCCGTACACTTCTGGGTGGCGATCCGGGCCCCGGATCGACCTCGCATGCCCCGCCGCCGGCGGCCGGAACCCGGCCCGCACGGCGGCCGCGTACCTCGGTCCGCGGAAGGACCGGCAAGGGACTTCCGCGGTTGTGACGCGCAGGGGCGTCAGGGGCACCGGCCAGTCCCGGCCGGTGCCGACAACCGAGTAGTCCAAGGAGAACGGCCATGGCCGTCGTCACGATGCGGGAGCTGCTGGAGAGCGGCGTCCACTTCGGTCACCAGACCCGGCGCTGGAACCCGAAGATGAAGCGGTTCATCTTCACCGAGCGCAATGGCATCTACATCATCGACCTGCTCCAGTCGCTGTCGTACATCGACCGCGCCTACGAGTTCGTCAAGGAGACCGTGGCCCACGGCGGCAGCGTCCTGTTCGTCGGCACCAAGAAGCAGGCCCAGCAGGCCATCGCCGAGCAGGCCACCCGGGTCGGGATGCCGTACGTCAACCAGCGCTGGCTGGGCGGCATGCTGACCAACTTCTCCACCGTGCACAAGCGGCTGCAGCGCCTGAAGGAGCTGGAGCAGATCGACTTCGAGGACGTGGCCGCCTCCGGCCTGACCAAGAAGGAGCTGCTGGTCCTCTCCCGCGAGAAGGCCAAGCTGGAGAAGACCCTGGGCGGTATCCGCGACATGCAGAAGGTGCCCAGCGCCATCTGGATCGTGGACACCAAGAAGGAGCACATCGCCGTCGGTGAGGCGCGCAAGCTCAACATCCCGGTGGTCGCGATCCTCGACACCAACTGCGACCCCGACGAGGTCGACTACAAGATCCCGGGCAACGACGACGCGATCCGCTCCGTCTCCCTGCTGACCCGGGTGATCGCCGACGCTGCCGCCGAGGGTCTGCTCGCCCGCTCCGGTGCCGCCCAGGCCGCCAAGGAGGGCGAGAAGCCGGCCGGTGAGCCGCTGCCCGAGTGGGAGCGCGAGCTGCTGGAGGGCGCCGAGGCCAAGGCCGCCGAGACCGCGCCCGAGGCCGCCGCTGCCGCCGGGCAGCCGGCCGCCGAGGCGGAGCAGCCGGCCGCGTCCGCCGAGCCCGAGAAGGCCGGCGACCAGGGCTGACCGTCCGGCGTCCGCCGCCCGGCGACGCACGGACGGCGGACGGGCTTGACGTGCGGGCGCGGCGGGCCCGGGGCCGGGAGGCTCCGGCCCGCCGCTGCCCGGTAGTGCGATCCCACCCACCGAACATCCGGGAAGAGAATCACGTAACCATGGCGAACTTCACCGCCGCCGACGTCAAGAAGCTCCGCGAGCTGACCGGCGCCGGCATGATGGACTGCAAGAAGGCCCTGGACGAGGCCGAGGGCAATGTCGAGAAGGCCGTCGAGATCCTGCGGGTCAAGGGCCAGAAGGGCGTTGCCAAGCGCGAGAGCCGCACCGCCGAGAACGGCGCCGTGGTCGCGCTGATCGCCGACGACAACACCTCCGGCGTGCTGGTCGAGCTCAAGTGCGAGACCGACTTCGTGGCCAAGGGCGACAAGTTCCAGGCCACCGCCACGGCCGTGGCCGAGCATGTGGCCCGCACCTCGCCCGCCGACCTGGGCACCCTGCTGACCTCGGAGATCGAGGACGGCAAGAGCGTCCAGGCGTTCCTGGACGAGGCCAACGCCGCGCTGGGCGAGAAGATCGTGCTGGACCGCTTCGCCCAGTTCACCGACGGCTATGTGGCGGCCTACCTGCACCGCACCAGCCCGGACCTGCCGCCGCAGGTCGGCGTGCTGGTGCAGCTGGACAAGCCGGAGGCCGGCACCGCCAAGGACGTCGCCCAGCACATCGCCGCCTTCGCGCCCAAGTTCCTCAGCCGCGAGGACGTCCCCGCCGACGTGGTGGAGACCGAGCGCCGGCTGGCCGAGGCCACCGCCAAGGAGGAGGGCAAGCCCGAGGCCGCCCTGCCGAAGATCGTCGAGGGCCGGGTGAACGGCTTCTTCAAGGAGAACACCCTGCTCGACCAGCCCTTCGCCCGGGACAACAAGAAGACCGTGCAGAAGGTGCTCGGCGAGGCCGGCGTGGCGGTGCAGCGCTTCGCCCGCTTCCGCGTCGGCGCCTGAGCGGCGCCGCGCGCGCCGCTCCCGCGGCCGCTCACACCCGCCGTGGCGGGCCGCCGGGCTCCCGGGCC
>NZ_WTLH01000209.1 GCF_011421595.1 Streptomyces sp. YIM 98790
ATCTGCCGCAGCTGCGACGCGCTGAAGTTGCCGTTCTCCAGCCAGCCCGGCATCTGGCTGTGCCAGACCAGGGTGTGGCCGTAGACCTTCTGGTTGTTCTGCTGGGCGAAGTTGACCAGCCGGTCGCCGCCGGACCAGTTGAACTGGCCCTGGGACGGCTCGATCGTCTCCCACTTCATCACGTTCTCGGCCGTGACGCTGCTGAACTCCCGGGCCACCAGGTCGGCGTACTGCGCATTGCCCAGCAGGCTGTCGTTGACCGCGACACCGGCGAAGCGGCCCTGGTCGGCGGCGGCCTCCCGCAGGGTACTGCCCGCGGCATGGGCGGTTCCGAGGGTGCTGCCGAAGACCGCGACACCGGCGAGCAGGGCTCCGGCCGCGACCCCGACGGCGGCTCTGCGCCTGAGGAAAGACATCGAGAAGTCCCTTTCTTGACATGTCCACATGTCCAGATGACGCGCCATTTCTAGGCGGCCCGGCCGGGATGGTCAAGGCTTCCGGAACATCATCGAAAGATTTCCGTATCGGCCCAACCCGTGCATGATGGCTCCTGGAACGCCGCCCCCGGCCCCCGTGGAAGGCGGCGTCCGCGCAGGTCCGCACGGGCCCGCGCAGCCGTTCCTCCACGTGCCGCCGGCCGCCAGGGGCGCCGCGCAGCCTGTGCCGGGGAACGCGGTCCCGTCAGGACACCAGCCCAAGGAGGGCGACCATGCCAGGCGCTCGCAAGGTCACCATCACGGCCATCGCACGGGAGGCCGGCGTGTCCGTGCCCACCGTCTCCCGGGTGGTCAACGGCCGCGCGGACGTGGCGCCGGAGACCCGGGCCCGGGTCGAGGAGCTGCTCCAGCGCTACGGGTACCGCCGCCGGGCCGCGCCCGGCGACCGGGCCGCCCTGGTGGACCTGGTCTTCAACGACATCGACAGCCCCTGGGCGGTGGAGATCATCCGGGGCGTGGAGGAGGTCACCCACGCCTCGGCGGTGGGCACCGTGGTCTCGGCCATCCACGACCGCTCCGGGCCTGCCCGGCAGTGGCTGAACAACCTGCGGGCCCGCGCCTCGGACGGGGTCATCCTGGTCACCTCGGCGCTGGAGCCGGTGCTGCACAAGGAGCTGCACCGGCTCGGCGTGCCCATCGTGGTGGTCGACCCGGCCGGCGCCACCACCCTGGACGCGCCCACCATCGGGGCCACCAACTGGGCGGGCGGGCTGGCCGCCACCGAGCATCTGCTGCTCCAGGGGCACCGCCGGATCGGCTTCATCGCCGGGCCGCCGCGGCTGCTGTGCAGCNTCATCGCCGGGCCGCCGCGGCTGCTGTGCAGCCGGGCCCGGCTGGACGGCTACCGGGCGGCGCTGGAGGCGGCCGGGGTGGCCGGGGACGACCGGCTGGTGGCGCAGGGTGACTTCTATCACAAGTCCGGCTTCACCGGCTGCAACGCACTGATGGAGCTGAGCGATCCGCCGACCGCGGTGTTCGCCTCCAGCGATCAGATGGCGCTGGGCGCGATAGAGGCGCTGCGCCGGCTGGGCCTGCGGGTGCCGCAGGACGTGAGCGTGGTGGGGTTCGACGACCTGCCCGAGGTGAAGTGGTCCTCGCCGCCGCTGACCACGGTGCGGCAGCCGCTGGCCGAGATGGGGAAGCTGGCCGCCCGCACGGTGCTCCGGCTGGCCCGCGGCGAGGACGTGGACTCGCCGCGGGTGGAGCTGGCCACCGAGCTGGTGGTGCGGTCCAGCAGCGCGCCGCCCGGCGACGGCTGACCGGCCCCGGCCGCCGCCGGGGCCTGCCGGGGCGCCCCGGACCGCCGGTGATCCGGCCGTCCCCGCCGGACCCGGCCCATGGCCCCGACCTGGCACGACCGTGCGGCAGGGCGGGCCGACCCGGTGACACTGACCGCTTTTGCCCGGAAAGTCCCCCTGTTCTCAGGGGCCACTTTCGTGGGTTTTCGGAACCAGCACCGTTGACAGGACTGGCTCGCGCTTCTAGCGTGCACCCGCAAAGCCGATAATTTTCGGAAACTTTCCGGAAGACAGAGGAGCACTATGCCTCAGCCGTGGCAGGACGCCGCCCTTCCCGCCGAGACCCGCGCGGCCGAGCTGCTGTCCCGGATGACGCTGGAGGAGAAGACGGCGCAGCTCTCCGCCATCTGGCCCGGCTCGGACGAGGGCGGTGAGGACGTGGCCCCGCTCCAGCACGAGTTCTCGGCGCCGCCGTCGCTCACCGTGGACAGCGGCGAGGAGGCCAAGGTCGCCACCCCGGCCGGCGAGGCGGTGCTGCCTGCCCACGGCCCCGGACAGCTCACCCGGCCGTTCGGCACCAAGCCGGTGGACCCGGCGGGGGCCGCCCGCGTGCTGGCCCGGCTCCAGCGGCACATCGCGGGGGCGAACCGTTTCGGCATCCCGGCCCAGGTGCACGAGGAGTGCCTGACCGGCTTCAATGCCTGGCAGGCCGCCATCCTTCCCACGCCGCTCGCCTGGGGCGCCTCCTTCGACCCCGCCCTGCTGGAGCGGGCCGCCGCCCTGATCGGCGCCTCGCTGCGCTCGGTGGGCGTGCACCAGGGCCTGGCCCCGGTGCTGGACGTGATCCGCGACCCGCGCTGGGGCCGCACCGAGGAAGCCATCGCCGAGGACCCGTACCTGGTCGCCACCATCGGCACAGCCTACGTCCGCGGCCTGGAGTCCGCCGGGGTGGTCGCCACCCTGAAGCACTTCGTGGGCTACTCCGCCTCGCACGCCGCGCGCAACCATGCCCCGGTCTCCATGGGCCCGCGCGAGCAGGCCGACATCATGCTGCCGCCGTTCGAGATGGCGCTCCGGGACGGCGGCGCCCGCGCCGTGATGCACGCCTACAACGACAACGACGGCATGCCGGCCGCGGCCGACCCGGAGCTGCTCACCGGACTGCTGCGGGACGCCTGGGGCTTCGAGGGCGTGCTGGTCGCCGACTACTTCGGCATCTCCTTCCTGGAACTGAACCACGGCGTGGCCGACTCCCCGGCCGGCGCCGCCGCCCTCGCCCTGGCGGCCGGCGTGGACGTGGAGCTGCCGGCCGTGCGCTGCTACGGCGAGCCGCTGCTGAAGGCGGTCCGCTCCGGCGAGGTTCCCGAGGAACTGATCGACCGGGCGGTGAAGCGGGTGCTGGTCCAGAAGATCCAGCTCGGCCTGCTGGACGAGCACTGGTCGCCCGAGCCGCCCCTCCTGGCCGCCGCCGACGACCCCGAGTCGGTCACCATCGACCTGGACCCGCCGGAGCTGCGCGCCGTCGCCCGCCGGCTGGCCGAGGAGTCCGTGGTGCTGCTCGCCAACGAGGGCCGGGTGCTGCCGCTGGCCGCCGATGCCCGGATCGCGGTCACCGGCCCGCTGGCCGACGACCCGGCCGCCATGCTCGGCTGCTACACCTTCCCGCGCCATGTGCTGGTGGACCACCCGGACACCGAGATCGGGCTGGCCGTGCCCACCGTGCTGGAGGCGCTCCGCCCCGAGCTGCCGGGGGCCACCGTGACGCACCTGCCGGAGGGCCCGGACGGCCTGTCCGCCTCCGAGCGCCCCGACGTGTGGATCGCGGTGCTGGGCGACCATTCCGGCCTGTTCGGCCGCGGCACCTCCGGCGAGGGCTGCGACGCCCCCGACCTGGAGCTGCCGGGCGGCCAGGCCGCCTCCCTGGACCGGCTGGTGGAGACCGGCATCCCGGTGGTGCTGGTGCTGCTGTCCGGCCGCCCCTACGCGCTGGGCCGCTGGGCCGGCCGGCTGGCCGCGGTGGTGCAGGGCTTCTTCCCCGGCGAGGAGGGCGGCCCGGCGGTGGCCGGGGTGCTCTCCGGCCGGGTCAATCCCTCCGGACGGCTGCCGGTCAGCGTGCCGCACCGGCCGGGCGGCCAGCCCTGGACCTACCTGGCCCCGCCGCTGGGCCAGGCCAACGGCGCCACCTCGCTCGACCCCACCCCGCTCTACCCCTTCGGCCACGGGCTGTCCTACACCTCCTTCGCCTGGGAGGACCCGTCCGTGGAGGAGGCCACCGTGCCCACCGACGGCTCCACCGTGGTCTCGGTCACGGTGCGCAACACCGGTGACCGGGAAGGCACCGAGGTGGTGCAGCTCTACCTGCACGACCCGCTGGCCCGGATCGTCCGGCCGGTGAACCGGCTGGTCGGCTACTCCCGGGTGACGCTGGCCGCGGGCGAGTCCGCCACCGTGCGGTTCGTCTTCCACGCCGACCTTGCCGCCTACACGCTGCAGCCGGGGCAGCGGATCGTCGAGCCGGGTGTGCTGGAACTGCGGCTGGGTGCCTCCAGCGGCGACATCCGGCACACCCTGCCGGTGGCGCTGACCGGCCCGGAACGCACCGTGGGCCACGACCGGGTGATGGCCTGCCCGGCCAGCACGGTCCCGGCGCAGGCGGGCGGCGCCCCGCTCTGACCGGCGGCGGCCCGCCGGCCACCGCCACGCCGACTCCCTCCGGCGCGGGCGCACCCGTCCACCGTCCGCGCCGGAGGGGTACCGCCGCCGGGGCCGGGCCACCACCGGCCCCGGCGGAGAAACCCCCTGATCGCCACCCCCCGATCCCGCTCCGGTGCCGGAGACCCCGACCGCCGACGGCGCCGGAGCGGACCCGCCCCGCCCCCGTGCGCCGCCGGGGCGAGGGCCGGCCGTCCGCAGCGGCAGGTACCGGTCTGCGGTCGCGCCCGGCCCCGCTGCCGCGCAGAATCGAGACATGAACGGCTGGGAGCTCTCACTGATCCTGGTCAGCGTCTGGGTGCTGTCCGGCCTCGTCGGCACCGCCCTGATGCTGCGGCAGGGCCATCAACACCCGCTGTGGTTCCTGTGGGGCGTGCTGCTCGGCCCGCTGGCCGCGCCCGTACTGCTCGAACGCGCCGAGGACACCTCACGGCTGGTCTCCGCGCCGCGCCGCGGCAGCCCGCGCAGCGGCCTGACCGTGATCGTCGGCGTGGACGGCACCAGCAGTTCGCGCCACACCGCCGAGGCGGTCCGGGACCTCCTCGGCCCGCGCGCCGGACGGCTCATCCTCACCAAGGTGGTGGACTTCGACACCGCCGGCAACGACGGGGGGTCCGGCGATCACCTGGCGCGCGCCGAGCAGACCCTGCTGGCGTACGCCCGCGAGGTGGCCGAGCTCGACCCGGTGGTGGAGGTGGTCGCCGGACGGCCGGCCGACGCCCTGCTGGACCTTGCCCGCAACGAGAACGCCGACCTGATCGTGGTCGGCCCGCCGCACCACATGTTCGGCGGCACCTGCCGGTCCCTGGTGCTGCACTCCCCCATCCCGGTGCTGGTGGCGCCCTCCCGCTCCCGCGCCTACGCGCACTCCTGAGCCCCGGTCCCGCGGCGGGCCGCACACCGCCCGGCCGCTCCCCCTGCGCACCGCCGGACGGCGGCCGCGACGGCACCGGCACCCGGCGGTCGGCGCGGCAGGCGGACGCTCAGGGCAGCGGGGCCCCGTCCCCGGCGGCATCCCCGGCGGCGTCCCCGGCGAGGTCTTCGGCGGCCAGGGCGGTGAGGCGTTCGCACAGCCAGTCACCGAGAGCCTTGGCGTCCGCGCCCGGACCGGCGGCCACAAAACCCGGCGCGTGCTCGGGCGGCCCGGCCGGATCGCCGCCGACCGGCGTCCACCGGCCGCCCGCGGCCCGCACCAGGGCTGCCCCGGCGGCCGTGTCCCACGGGTGAATGCCCAGGTTGCAGGCGGCGTCGGCGCGGCCCGCGGCCACCCACGCCAGGGACAGCGCGGTGCAGTACAGCCGCCGCACCTCGGCACGCTCCAGCAGCTCGCCCAGGAAGTCCATCGCTGCCCGGCCGACCCGGCCGGGCAGCGGCACATCGGTCAGGACCAGCGGCACCCCCGCCGCTCCAGCGCCCCTGCGCGGGCCCGGCTCGGCCGGGCCGACCCGCAGCGGCAGCCCCTCGCCGCCGGTGAAGCACTCGTCCCGGAACACGTCCACCACGCACCCCGCGACCACCCGGCCGTGCACGGCGACGCCCACCGACACGCACACCAGCGGCACCCCGCGCACGTAATTGCCGGTGCCGTCCACCGGGTCCACGTACCAGGTGACACCACTGGTCCCGGGCCGGATGCCGCGCTCCTCGCCGACCACGGCCGAACCCGGGACCGCTGCCAGCAGGGCTCCGGTCAGGAAGTCCTCGATGGCGGTGTCCGCGGCCGAGACCTGGTCGAAGCGGCGCCCGGGCTTGGTACGGACATCGGTGCCGCGCCCGGCCCGGGCGCGCAGCAGCCGCGCCGCCTCCCGGCAGCAGCGCTCCGCCACCGCCAGCAGCCCCGCCGTGCCGCCGCCACCGTCCACCGTCCGCCTCCCGCCCGCACCGGCCGCACCGGCCACCGACCCGGCCGACCCTACCCCCCGCCGCCGGCTCAGGTGGTGGCGGTGACGATGTAGTAGTCGAGCAGGCGGTCGCGGTAGGCGCGGAGGAAGTTGCGCGGCCAGGTCACCGGCAGGTCGATCTGCGCCAGATAGGCGTCCAGGCCCGCCCAGACCGCCTCGCCGATCGGCTCGGCCCGCACCCGGTGCAGCCCGGCCTCGCCCAGCGACCGGGTCATTCCCGCCACCGGGTGCGCCACGTCCAGCCCGGAGGCGAAGCTGTCCAGCAGCCCGGCGAGCGCCTCGGCCGCGCCCGCGTCCCGGGTGGGCACGAAGAAGCCGGCAACGGCCAGCCGGCCGCCCGGCCTCAGCACCCGCCGGGCCTCACGGGCGAACGCCGCCAGGTCACGGAAGTGCTGTGCCGCCTCGACCGAGTACAGGACCCCGAACTCGCCGTCCCCGAACGGCATCCGCTCGGCCGAGCCCTGGGCGAAGGACAGCCGCGCGGGCCGCTCGGCGAGCAGCCGCTCGTTGGCCCGGCGGGCCCGCTCCAGTTGCCGGGGGTGGATGTCCATGCCGGTGACCGTGGCCAGCTGGGACTCCCGGAGCATCAGCTCGCAGCCCAGGCCGAGCCCGCAGCCCACCTCCAGGCCGTGCCGCCCGCGGGTGCCGCCCAGGGCGGCGAGCACCCTGCGGTACAGGTTCCGCTGACTGGCCACCCGGTCGTCCGCGGTCAGCGGCCCGGCCAGCGGGATGCCCTCCCAGTAACCGAAATTGATGAATCCGCCCGCGAACGCCGGGGTGGCGGCGAGATCGGCCGGTCCGTAGGTGTCACGGACCGGGTCCGGAATCTGCTCCTGCACTGCTGCTGCCCCATTCGGTGACCGTCCTGCTGCCGACGGTCACCGTACGGGGCTACTCGCCGCCGCGCCACCACTGGCCCAGCGCGGTCCAGGCGCGCCGCAGGGCCCGGTTGCGGAGGGCGGCGGCCCGGGCGGCGGAACCCTCCTGGCCGCTGCCCGCGGGGTCCTGTTCCGCACCGGCACCGGCACCGCGGCGCGCTCCGGTCTCCGTCCTGTTCGCCGGCCCGCTCCCCGGCACGCCCTGCGCCGCGGTCCCGGCGGACCCGGCGGAGGCGGCGGAGGCGGCGGAGGCGGCGGAGGCCGGGGGGAAGCGCACCGGCAGGGCGGCCAGCGCCCGGTGGAACGGCCCCGGGCGCCGGGCCAGTGCGCCGTCCGGCACCGCCAGCTCGACATCCGGCAGCCGGTCCAGCAGCCGTTCCACCGCCACCGTGGCGATCAGCCGGGCATGCCCCTGCGCCGGACAGGTGTGCGGCCCGGCGCTCCACGCCAGATGCGCCCGGTTCCCGGCCCGCTGCTCGACCGCGTGGGCCGGGTCGGTGTTGGCGGCGGCGAAGCTGATCACCACCGGCATGCCCTGCGGGAACAGCACACCGTCGACCTCCACGTCCCGCACCGGGTAGTGGATCGCGTAGTTGTCCATGGGCGGGTCCTTCCACAGCACCTCGTCCAGCGCGTCCTCCACCGCCAGCCGGCCGCCGGACAGGCTGCTGGCGAACCGCTCGTCGGCCAGCAGCAGCCGCAGCGCATTGACGATCAGGTTCTGCTCCGGCTCGGTGCCCGCGGACATCAGCAGGGCGAGCTGGTGGCCGAGTTCCTCGTCGGTCAGCGCGGAGGGGTGGGCGATGAGCCAGGACAGCACATCGGCTCCGGGCCGCTCCCGCTTGTACGCGACCAGGGCATGGGAGGNAGGTTCTGCTCCGGCTCGGTGCCCGCGGACATCAGCAGGGCGAGCTGGTGGCCGAGTTCCTCGTCGGTCAGCGCGGAGGGGTGGGCGATGAGCCAGGACAGCACATCGGCTCCGGGCCGCTCCCGCTTGTACGCGACCAGGGCATGGGAGGTCTCCATCACCACCTCGTGGTTGCGCTGCGCGTCGCGGCCGTCGTAGATCGCGGACAGCGCCTCGACCAGCCTGTCCCCGAGCTCGGGCGGGCAGTCGAACAGCCGGTTGAACACCAGCAGCGGCAGCATGGTGGCGTACTGGCTCAGCAGTTCCGCCTCGCCGTCGGGCGCGAACCGGTCGATCAACAGGTCCGCGCTCTCCTCCGCATAGACCCGCAGCGCCGCCGACTCCACCCGGTCCAGGGAGTCCGTGATGGCCGCGCGCAGCCGCCGGTGCTCCGCCCCGTCCGTGAACAGCGCGATGGGGCGGTAGTACATCATCGGGACGACCGGGCTGTCCTCCGGCACCCGGCCCTCGGCCAGGTCCCGCCAGCGGCGCGGGTCCTTGGCGAACAGCTCGGGGCTGCGCAGCACCCGCAGCGCGGTGTCGTAGGAGGTCACCAGCATGGCGCGGACGCCCGNGGTGTCGTAGGAGGTCACCAGCATGGCGCGGACGCCCGGGGCGAGTTCCACGGGGGCCGCCGGGCCGGCCTTGCGCAGCCGGGCGTAGACGGCCTGGGCGTCGGCAGCCAGTTCGTAGCCGTAGAGCGGCTGGACCGCCTCGTGCAGCGCCGGACGGCCGCCGTCCGCGGCCGGCTCGCCCGCCGGGCCCGGGTTGTCCGGTCCCGGTTCGGGGCCCGGGGCGGATTCCGGCTCCGGCTCCAGTCCCGGCCCGCGCTCCGGTGCCGGGGCCGGGGCCGGGGCCGGCCGGTGCGGGGCCTCGGCCGGGGGGAAGCGCACCGGCAGGGC
>NZ_WTLH01000021.1 GCF_011421595.1 Streptomyces sp. YIM 98790
CCGTCGCTCTGGTGCCCGGAATCGGCGAAGCAGACCGGGCAGTCCAGATTGCAGCCGGTGTTGACCTCGATGATGCCCAGGCAGGCGTGCTGCTTGTGCTCCGGGCACAGCCCGCAGTCGCTCGGGCAGCCGTCCTTGACCTCGGTCTGGAACGCCAGCGGATAGGTGCCCGGCTTGTTGAACCGGGACGAGGACAGGTACTCCTCGGCATCGCCGTAGACCAGCGCCTCGAACTCCCCGTGCTCGCGGCAGCGCTTGCGCAGAAACACCTTGCCGTCGCGGATGTTGACCTGCGCGTCGACGGGGGTCTTGCACAGCGGGCAGAGGGACCTGGTGAACTCCACGAACACCTCCTCCCGCTCGCGGCGTTTCCGCCCGTGCGGCTGATCGGCACTGGTCATGCGGCCTTCACCTGCTCCTTCGTCTCGTCACCCGGGTGGTACGCGGCGCCGCGCGACCGGAGCGGCGGCCCCCGACCGCGGCCGGGCCGGGGGCCACACCCCGCACAGCAGCTCGTCGCAGATCAGCTCCCCGCAGATCAGCGCCGCCGCCGGCGCGGTGGCGGGCGCGCCCTCCACCGGCTGAGGGGCGGACAGGACGCGGGTCACCTCCGGAAAGGAGACGAGCCGGCCCACTCCCATCGCCGTGTGCACCGCGCCCGGCGCGCTGCGCAGCACCATGCCGCCACGCTAGAGCCGCACCCGTCGGCGGACTGTGAGGCCGCTTACGGTTCCTGCGCCGTGCCGCGCGGCCCAGGGCCTTGGCCGTCAGCGGTGCAGGGCCCGGCGCAGCGCCAGCAGTGCACCGGTGAGGCGGCGGGCGCCGGGGGCGGCCAGCGAGGCGTAGACCTCTTCCAGGGCGGCCTGCCAGGGGCCGTCGGCGTACGTCGGGTAGGGGTGCACGGTCCTCGCGTAGTCGCCCGGGGTCCAGCCCAGGCGGACGGCGGCGGCCAGATGGGCGATGGTCTCCCCGGCCCGGGGGGCCACCACGGTGGCGCCGACCAGACGGCCCCGGGGACCGAGGACCAGCGTGGTGAAACCGTCGGTGCGGCCGTCGGCGACCGCCCGGTCCACCCGCCCGTGCGGAACCGTCCGCACCCGGCACCGTCTGCCGTACTCCTCGCTCGCCTCCGCCGCGCTCATCCCCACCCGGGCCACCTCCGGATCGGTGAACGTCACCCACGGCGCGGACGGCAGGTCCGGGCCGCGCCGCAGCCCCAGCAGCGCGTGGGTGACGGCCGCCGCCGCCTGCGCCCCGGCGGTGTGGGTGAAGGCAGAACGCCCGGTGACATCCCCGGCCGCGTAGACCCGCCGGTTCGCGGTGCGCAGCCGGGAATCCACCCGCACCTCCCGCACCCCGCCGTCCCGCCCGGTCACCGCCACTCCGGCCGCCGCCAGGCCGAGTCCGCCGGTGTTCGCCGTGCGGCCGGTGGTGACCAGCAGCCGCCCGAACGGCAGTACCCGCCCGCCGGTACCGTGCACCTCCCCGGCCGTCACCCGCCCGGCGCGGAACCCGGTCAGCACGGCGACGCCCTCTCCCTCCAGCCGCTCGCGCAGCAGCTCACCGGCCGCCGGTTCCTCCTGCGGCAGCAGCCGCTCCGCCCGCTCCGCGACGGTCACCCGTACGCCCAGCCGGGCGAACGCCTGCCCCAGTTCGCAGCCGATGGGCCCGCCGCCCAGCACCACCATCCGCTCCGGCGGCTCCGCCAGCTCCCACACGGTGTCGCTGGTCAGCGGGCCGGCCTCGGCCAGACCGGGCACCGGGGGCAGGGACGGTGACGAACCGGTGGCGATCAGCGCGTACCGGAACCGCACCTGCCGGCTCTCCTCGGCACCCTCGATCTCCAGCGTGCGCGGCCCGGTGAAGCGGGCCCGGCCCCGCACCACCGCCACCCCCTGCGCCTCCAGCGCCTCGGCGGAATCGTGCGGCGCGACCGCCGCCACCGCCCGCCGCACCTGCGCCATGGCCGCGCCGAATCCCTCGCCCCGGGCGGCGGCGTGCAGCAGCGCCTTGCTGGGCACACACCCCGTCCACAGGCAGTCCCCGCCCGGCTCGTTCACCTCCGCCAGCAGGACGCGGGCGCCCAGCCGGGCGGCGGTACGGGCCCCGGTCAGCCCTGCGCTCCCGCCACCGGCCACCACCACGTCATACCCCTCCACGGCACCATCCCTTGTCTCCTTGTGCCTTTATCTCTTTGTCTCTTTGTCCCCGGCATCGCATGACGCCTGCTTGTCCGACGGGCGGTACCCGCCGCGCCGGGCGTCACCGGCACGGCTCGGGCCCATCCTGTAACGGCTGGTGGAGATCCGGATGCCGGGCACACGGGGCGCGGTGAGCTCAATCGGTTGCACACCTTGAGGTGTTCACCCCTCAAGTCGAGTCCAGATGCTCCTGAAGTGGCTGGTCAGATGCATGGTGGGCAGGGAAGGCGTTCGAAGGTCGTGCAATCGGTTGCACCAAACCCCTTGACGCTGAAAGCGCTTTCCCTAGTCTCGGGGGGTACATGTCAAGACTCACCCTTCGGAGGTGCAAGCAGTGAAACGAGTAGTCATGCGTCGACTAGTGCCGACGCTGGCCACTGTGGCCGTGGTCGCGGCCGGTCTGGCCCTGCCCATGTCCCAGGCGTCGGCGGCGACCGGCGGTGTCACGGGTTACGCCACGCAGAACGGCGGGACGACCGGTGGTGCCGGCGGGCAGACGGTACGGGCCACGACGGGAACCGCGATCCATGCGGCCCTGTGCAACCGGTCCAGCACCAGCGTCCCGATCACCATCGAGGTCGAAGGCACCATCAACCACGGCAACACCAGCAAGGTGTCGGGCGACGGCTGCGACACCTCCGACGACGTGATCGAGCTCAAGGGAATCAGCAACGTCACGATCGTCGGCGTGGGCAGTGGCGCGGTCTTCGACCAGCTGGGCATCCACATCCGGGACTCCCGCAACATCATCATCCAGAACGTGACCGTACGGAACGTCAAGAAGTCCGGCTCTCCCACCTCCAACGGCGGCGACGCCATCGGCATGGAGAGCAACGTCCGCAACGTCTGGGTCGACCACGTCACCCTGGAGGCCTCCGGCGGGGAGTCCGAAGGCTTCGACGGCCTGTTCGACNCCAGTACGTGACGCTGTCCTACAGCATCCTGCGCAACTCCGGCCGCGGCGGCCTCGTCGGCTCCAGCGAGAGCGACCGCTCCAACGGCTACATCACGTACCACCACAACCTGTACGAGAACATCGACTCCCGCACACCCCTGCTGCGCGGCGGCATAGCCCACATCTACAACAACCACTACGTCAACATCCACAAGTCCGGCATCAACTCCCGCGCCGGAGCACGCGCCAAGGTGGACAACAACTACTTCCAGGACTCCAAGGACGTCCTGGGCACCTTCTACACCGACGAGGCCGGCTACTGGCAGGTCAGCGGCAACATCTTCGACAACGTGACCTGGTCCNTCCGGCATCAACTCCCGCGCCGGAGCACGCGCCAAGGTGGACAACAACTACTTCCAGGACTCCAAGGACGTCCTGGGCACCTTCTACACCGACGAGGCCGGCTACTGGCAGGTCAGCGGCAACATCTTCGACAACGTGACCTGGTCCAGCGAGGGAAGCGAGAACTACCCCGCCGGCCCCGACCCGCAGTCCACCACATCGGTGAGCATTCCGTACTCCTACGAGCTCGACGACGCCGGCTGCGTGCCGGAGGTGCTGAGCCAGACCGCGGGCGCGGGCAAGGGCAACCGGGTCTCCGACGGCAACTGCGAAGCGACGGGCTCCACCGGTTCGACGGGCTCGACGGGCTCCACCGGTTCGACGGGCTCGACCGGTACGACCGGTACGACCGGTACGACCGACCCCACCGACCCTCCCGGCGGGACCAACCTCAGCATCGGGGCGGGCGCCGACGGCTCCAGCAAGGCCAGCGGCACCAGCTACGGGAACGTCATCGACGGTGACATGAGCACCTACTGGTCGCCGACCGGCTCAACGGGCCGCATCTCGGTCAAGTGGGGCTCCGCCACCACGGTGTCCACGATCAACATCCGCGAGGCGGCCGGAGCCCAGGGCAACATCGGCTCCTGGCGGGTCGTCGACCACGACAGCGGCGCCGTCCTGACCACCGGCAGCGGGGCAGGTGTCATCACCTTCGCCCCGACCACGCTGCGCAAGATCAACTTCGAGATCACCAGCTCGACCGGCACACCGCGCGTCGCCGAGTTCGAGACCTACGCCGGCTCCCCGGGCAGCACCACCACCGGTGGCGCGACCACCGGCACCACCACCACCGGCGGCACGACCGGCAGCAGCGGCGGCAGCGGCGGCACCAACCCGCCCACCCGCTACGAGGCCGAGAACTCCCCCGCCACCTGCGACGGCACCATCGACTCCGACCACTCCGGCTACTCCGGCAGCGGATTCTGCAACACCTCCAACTCCTCGGGCGCCGCGGCGCAGTTCACCATCAACGCCGCCGCCTCCGGGACCGCGTCGCTGACCATCGGCTACGCCAACGGCAGCTCCTCCGGTCGCCCGGCCGACGTGACCGTCAACGGTTCCCCGGCCCAGAGCCTCTCCTTCAGCAGCACCGGGGCCTGGAACGCCTGGGCCACCACCACGCTCACCGTTCCGGTGAACTCCGGCAGCAACACCATCCGCCTCACCGCCACCGGCTCCGAGGGTCTGCCCAACATCGACTACCTCGATGCGACCACCGGCGACGGCGGCACCACCGGGTCGACCACCGAGGGTTCCACCAGCGGCTCGACAAGCGGCAGCACCGGCGGCGGCGACCCGTCGGGCGCCCTGTACGCGGCACCGAACGGCAGCGCCGGCGCGCCCGGAACGGAGTCGCAGCCGACGACGCTGACCTCGGCGATCGACCGCGTCCAGCCCGGCGGGACGATCTACCTGCGCGGCGGAAGGTACAACCTTTCCGAGACGGTTCACATCAGGCCGGGCAACGACGGCACCTCCGGCGACCGCACGGAGCTGTTCGCCTACCCGGGGGAGACTCCGGTGCTGAACTTCTCGGCCCAGAGCGAGAACTCGGCCAACCGCGGGCTCGCCATCGGCGGGGACTGGTGGCACATCTACGGCATCGTCGTGGAGCACGCCGGTGACAACGGGATTGTCGTGGGCGGCAGCAACAACATCATCGAGCGCACGGTCACGCGCTACAACCGGGACACCGGGCTGCAGCTCTCGCGGTACACCGCCGGGGCCCCCAGGTCGGAGTGGCCGTCCAACAACCTCATCCTGAGCGCGGTGTCGCACGACAACGTCGACTCCGACGGTGAGGACGCCGACGGCTTCGCCCCGAAGCTCACCGTCGGCCCCGGCAACGTCTTCCGCTACACCGTGTCCCACAACAACATCGACGACGGCTACGACCTGTACACCAAGAGCGACACCGGGCCCATCGGCGCGGTGACGATCGAGCACTCCCTGGCCTACGAGAACGGCACCCTCAGCAACGGCTCCCAGCACGGCAACGGCGACCGCAACGGCTACAAGCTCGGCGGCGAGGACATCGGGGTCGACCACGTCATCCGCGGCAACATCGCCTACGACAACGGCAAGCACGGGTTCACCTACAACCGGAACCTCGGCTCGATGACGGTCTCGGACAACCTGAGCATCGGCAACGAAGAGCGCAACTTCAACTTCGACGGCGGCTCCTCGGTGTTCCGCAACAACACCTCCTGCGACAGCGGATCCACCGACCGCATCATCGGCAACGCCGACGGCTCCAACCAGTTCTGGTCCGGCTCCAACGGGTCCCGCTGCTCCGCCTACAGCGGCTCCCTGGACTGGCACTTCGCCTCCGACGGCCGCCTGGTCGTCACCATCGGCGGCAGGACGGTCACCCTGTAGCCCATCCGGCCACAGCGCTGGAGCCGACTGCATGCCGGCCGGCCCGTCAGAACAGACCGGGCCGGCCGGCCGTACCGGGGCCGACGCCAGTTCCGGGCCATGGGCGACGGCCTCTGCCACGGCTCACTCCTCCCACTCCGGGTACTCCGGCAGCGGGTTCTGCAACACCCACAACGTCATCGGCGCGGCGGTGCAGTTCACCGTGGACGCCACCGACGCCGGTACCGCGACCCTCGCTGTCCGGTACGCCAATGGCAGCGCCGGCAACCGGCCGGCGGACATCCTTGTCAACGGTGCCGTGGCACACGCGGACAGCGCAACGGGCACGGTCACGGCACGGCACGGGCACGGTCACGGAGATCGCGGGGGCAGCGGGGGGAGGGGGATCTCGTAGTGGACGGTGGCGACGCCGGGGCCGTGCTCGCCGGTGGTGCGGGCGTCGAAGATCTCCTTGGCGACGCTGTCCCAGAAGGGCTGGGCGCCGGGGATGTCGGCATTGGTGTGCAGGTAGAGGCTGGCGTAGCCGATGGTGGCGGCGAAGTCGGCGGCCATGGCGACCATGGCCCGGGCGAGTCCGTGGCGGCGGTGCTCGGGGCGGACGTAGACGCGCAGCAGTTGGGCGGTGGAGCCGGAGGGGTAGCGTTCGGCGATCCAGCGCGGGTGCGGGGGGTGTGCGGGGCCGCGGGAGTGCAGGCAGGTGGTGGCCACGACCTGCCGGTCCGGCTGGTCGCCGTGGAGGGCGACCAGCAGCAGGTGCCGCTGGTCCGTCAGGTAGGTGCCGTGCAGGTCCATGACGTCGGCATGCCAGGCGGGCACGTAGCCGTAGCCGAACTCACGGTAGAAGGTGTCCAGCATGACGCCGCGGGCGCCGTCGGCGTCCTCGGTGGTGGCCGGGCGGATCAGGTAGGGGCCGATCCGGCGGGGTGGGGGATAGTCGCTCATCCGGATTCCGTGGGTGTCGGTGTCGGTGTCGGTGTCGGTATTGGTGTCGGTATTGGTGTCGGTGTTCGGGTGGATGCGGGGCGGGACGGCTACCGGGTCGCGTAGGGCAGCAGTGCCATTTCGCGGGCGTTCTTGATGGCGCGGGCGAGTTGGCGCTGCTGCTGGACGGTGACGCGGGTGACGCGGCGGCTGCGGATCTTGCCGCGGTCGGAGATGAACTTCCGCAGCAGGTCGGTGTCCTTGTAGTCGATGTAGGTGATTCCTGCGGCGTCCAGCGGATTGGGGCGCGGCTTGGCGCGCTTGCCGGTGTCGGGGCGGCGGGGCACGGCTTCTCCTTCGGCGGGAAAGACGGAGTCGGGCGGAGGGCGTCGCGCCCCGACGAGTATATGGCAATGGTTTCCATTTCCAAACGTTCCCCGGGGTGGAAGGCTGGGGCTCTCGGGGTCGGCGGTGCGGACGCGTTGCCCCGTTGCCCCCGTCGGCCGGACTGCCGGTGATCTCGGTCACGTCGGTGCCGGAAGGGCGGCCGGGGCTTCCTAGAGAAAATGAAAACGATTATCGTCTGATCGGTCCTCGGAACCCGTCCTCTTCTCTGAAGGGTCATCATGCGCGTTCTGCCCAGGTTCCTCACGGTCGCCGGCGGTGTCGCCGCCGCCCTCTCGTGCGCCGCCCTCACCAACGCCTATGCCGCCACCCCGCTCTCCCAGGGCCATGTCGACGTCATCGCCGTCGAGGTGTCCGGCGGTGCGTTCGACGTCCACGTCCACGACGAGACCAACGAGGTGGAGTACGACCCGGCCGACGTCACGCTGGTCGCACTGCCCGGCTCCGCCTACACCGTGCCCTCCAGCTCCTGCTACGGCTTCCTGGGCACGGGCGGCTCCACCGTCTACCGCCTGCCGCAGATCGAGAACACGAACCTGCTGTGGCCGGGCATAGCCGCCGAGATCGAGGACGGTGTCCTGCAGAACGACGCCCTGACGATCGAGCTGACCTCCGTCTCCGGCCCCGGGAACGTCAGCATCTACACCAACAGCTTCTGCCCCGCCTTCACCCGGCTGGTCGACTCCGGCAACGGCATCTCCACCGCCGACCGGTTCACCCTCGACTCCCACGAACACCTGCACGCCAACTGGGCCTTCACCAAGGCCGGTGCGTACACGGTGGGCTTCACGGTCCGCGGCACCCTCGCCAACGGCACGCCGCTCGCCCCGGTGACCGAGGAGTTCACCTTCAGCGTCGGCTGAGCCCGGCTCATCCGCCGCACTGCTCCGTCATGAACCCCGCGCCGGGGCGCCGCGGTCCCTCCTCCTGCGGTGCCGATCACGGGCCCCGGCGCGGCCCGCTCCACCCCGAACGCTGAATCACAAAGGAAGTTGCCTCATGACGAGGAGCCCTCACCGTTGTCTCCGGCCGGCCGTGCTGGCGGCCGTCGTCGGCGGCCTGCTGCTGACCGCCGCCGCGCCGGCCCTCTCCGCGGCGCCCGCGGAGGAGCCGCCGGCCCGGGACCGCGCGGTGCTGTCGGGCGGTCACCTCGACCTGGCCGCCCGGCTGACCGACGGGCGGCTGACGTATGAGATCAAGGACGGCACCGTGCCGGGGACGACCGTGTGGTGCGAGCCCAACGACGTCATCCTGCACTTCGACGAACGCCATGCCTGGGAGATCCCCGAACTGCCGCCCGGCATGCTGCCCGAGCACCTCGGCGCAACCGGCGACACGGTCTGGACGGACCGCGACGTACTCGGTGACTCCTCGCTGCTGTGGCCCGGCTGGAACACCCAGGAGGTGCCGCCCGGCGCGATCCAGGGACCGGTGACCGCGACCTTCACCGAGGTCCAGGGCCCGGGAGGCTTCTTCCTCGGCCAGTGGGCGGACCACCCGGAGCTGGGTGTGGTCGTCGGGCTGGAGGTCGACGGCACCCGGGAGCAGCCCGGCACCGTCGAACTGCGCGCCGACACACATGCCCACCCGCTGTGGTTCTTCACCGAGGAAGGCGTCTACCGCATCCGCTTGGAGATGAGTGCCACACTCGCCTCGGGGGAGCGGGTATCCGACGCCGGCACGCTGACCGCCGTCGTCGGCGCCACCGATCCGGCAGGGGTCGAACTTCCGGACCCGGAAGGGCCCGCGGACCCCGGGGACAGCACCGGCGGCTCGGATGCCTCGGGCGGTTCCGGCGATGCGGGCGGCTCGGGCGATGCGGGTGGTTCCGGTGACTCCGGGAGTTCGGGCGACCCGGGCGACCCGGGCGACCCGGGCGGTTCCGGCGGCCAGAGCGGCGCCGCGACCGGCGGTGCTTCGTCCACCGGCTCCGGCGGTTCCGCCGGAGCGCCGGGCGGCTCCGGCGGAACCGGCACAGGCACCGCCACCGGCGGCGTCAGCCCGCAGGGGGAACTGGCCGCGACCGGCGGCGGGACGGCTCTGCCCCTCGCCTGGACGGCACTCGTGCTGAGCGCCGGCGGTGTCCTTGCCCTGCGCCTGGCCCGCCGGGGCCGGTGGGCGCGAGGAGCGGGCCGATGACCGTGCGGCACCGTCTCGCCGTGATCCTGACCGCCGCCGGTGCCGTCCTGGCGGCCGGATGCAGCGGCGGCAGCACCGACGAAGGCGGCGGCCCGGATGCCGCGCTCACGGTGTCCACGACCACCCCCATCCTGGCCGACCTCGTCACCCAGGTCGGCGGTGAGCGGGTGCGGGTCTCCTCGATCGTGCCGCACCACGGCGACCCGCACTCCTACGAACCCAGCCCCGCCGACACGGTGAAGGTCACCCAGGCGGACCTCGTCTTCGGCAACGGCCTGCTGCTGGAGGAGCCCGGGATCATGCGGATGGTCCACTCCAACGCGGCGGACGGGGTGCCGGTCGTGGAGGTCACCGAGAACCTGGAGGAGTACGGGGGCACGGTCATCCCGCTCAGGGAGGACCTGGACCTGGACGTGCTGTGGCTGGGCCTGGCCGTCGAAGGTGCCGTCCCGGGAGAGGGCTCCCAGGTACGGCTGACCGCCACCGCCCTGGACGGCCCGGGCGAGATGTACATGTATCTGACCGACACCTTCGGCACGCCGCAGGTGTTCGTCGACTCCTCCGACGGCTTCGACGGCACGGACACCACCACCCTGCCGCCCGAGGCACACACCCACCTCAACTGGGCCTTCACCGAACCGGGGACCTACCGGCTGGAGCTGACAGGCCAGACCGAGATGCTGGACGGCCGGACCGAACCCATCGACGGCGGCACCCTGACCTTCACGGTCGGCCCGTCCGCTGCGCAGGGAACCGAGGGGCGCACCGTGCTCGACTCCGGCCACGCCGATGTCGCGCTCAACGCCGAGACCGGCACCCTCGCCGTGCGGGCGGACGACGAGAGCACCGGTGAACGCGTCCACCACGCCGCCGGGGACGTGGTGATCGCGGTCCCGGACGAGGCCCGGGAGACCGTACCCGCCGAGGAGCCCTACCGGTTCCTGGGCGAACCCGGAGCCGGTCTGTGGGTGCTGCCCCAGGCCGTGCTCGGACAGCACGTGCACGGCGAACTCGACCCGCACGCCTGGGCGGACGTCAGCAACGCCGAGGCGTATGTGCGCCGCATCCAGGAGGCGCTCACCGCCGCCGACCCGGACGGCGCCGCCCACTACGCCGACCGCGCCGAGAGCTATCTGCGCGAACTGGCTGCGCTGGACGCGCACATCAGAGAGCGGATCGCGACCATTCCGCAGGAGAACCGCCAGCTCATCACCACCCATGACGCCTTCGGCTACCTCGCCCGCGCCTACGGCATGGAGGTCGCGGGTTTCGTGGTGCCGGTGCCGGGCCAGGAGCCGAGCGCCGCGGACATCGAGGAACTCGGCGCCACCATCGCGGAGCGCGATGTCCCTGCCGTGTTCGTGGAGCCCAATCTCGCCTCACGGGCCGATGTGCTCCGGCAGGTGGCCTCCGACCAGGGCGTGCAGGTGTGCGTGATCTACGGCGACGCCTTCGACGACGAGGTGGAGAACTACCTGGCGATGATGCGCCACAACGCCGACGAACTCGCCCGGTGCCTGGCATGAGCACCGGCGACAGCGTCGCGGACAGCACCGACATGGCACAGCAGAAGAGGAGACACGGTCTGATGAGGACCGGACGCACCATCCGGGCCGGCGCCGTGGCCGCCGCCCTCACGTGGGGCATCACCGCCGCCACCCTGGCCGGCCCCGCCCGGGCCGAGGAAGGGCCGCCGGCCGCCGCCGGGGCGGCCGGGACGGCCGAGCCGATCGCACTGGACGACGACGACCTGACCACGGTGCCCGACGACGCCCGGTACGCGTTCCTCGGCACCCCCGGCACCCGGCTCTGGGAACTCTCCCTGGCCGCCCTCCCGGCGGACACGGCGGACACGGCGGACACCCCGGATACTTCGGATACCCCGGACACCCCGGAGGCGGCGGAGGCGGCGGAGGCCGGACCGGTCACCCTCACCGCCCTGGCCGGTCCCGCGCCGGTGGCCGTCTACGAAACCTCCGGGTCCGCGGCCCCCGAGGTGCTGCTCGCCGCCGGGCAGGAACTCCCGGCCGGCGGCGTCGAGCTGACCGGAGGGGCGACCGGGGACCTGAGCGGCGTGCGCTGGGCATTCACCGCCCCCGGGGAGTACGAACTGGCCCTGGCCGGCCCCGCCGGGACCGAGACCGCCTACGCCGTGCGCGTCGCCGCCCCCGCCGCGACCGACACCACCGGGGCCAGCCGGGAACGCACCGTCCTGGACGAGGGGCACATCGACATCGCGGCCCGCGTCCTCGACGGCGACCTGCACATCCACGTCAAGGACGGCACCGTCCCCGGCAGCTCCACCTGGCGGGAGCCCGGCGCCCTCGTCCTGCATGTGAAACCCGAGGCCGAGCAGCAAGTGCCGGACAACCCGCAGTTCGCCTTCCTGGGCGACCCGGGAGATCCCGTGTGGCTGCTGGACCAGGTGCAGCAGGAGGGCCTGCTGTGGCCCGGCTGGAGCACCGAGCACATACCGGCAGGCGCCACCACCGGGCCGGTGGAGTTCCGCCTGGACAGCGTCTCCGGTCCCGGGGACCTGGCGCTGTGGACCTATGACGTGATGGACGGCGCCACCGTCCTGTTCAACAGCGGCGACGGCACCCCGGACGCCTTCGACGTGCCGCAGAACACCCACGCGCACGGCGGCTGGGCCTTCACCGAGGAGGGCACCTACCAGGTCACGCTCAGCATGACGGCCACCCTGTCCGGCGGCGGGAAGATCAGCGACACCGAGACCTTCGCCTTCGCCGTCGGCGCGACCGACCCCGGCACCGTGACACCGCCCGGCGACAGCGGGAGCGGCGGCGGTTCCGCCACCGGCGGCCCGGGCGGTTCCGGCGGCTCGGCAGGCCCGGGCGCGTCCGGCGGCTCCGGTGCCTCGGGCGGCACGGGCGGCACGGGCGGCACGGCGGCCCAGGGCGCATCCGGCGACGCACAGGGCAACACACAGGGCAGCGCACAGGGCGGCGGCAGCCGGGACGCCCTCCCCGACACCGGGGCCTCCGACGCCCTGGCCCCCGCCGCCACCGCGCTGGCCCTGCTCGGCCTGGGCACGGCAGCCCTCCTGCTGACCGCCCGCATCCGGCGCGGCCACCGGGAAGCGGCGCGATGACCACCGGAGAACCCCTGCTCACCGTCGACGCGGCCACCGTGCTGCTGGGCGGCCGGGAAGTGCTGCGCGACGCCTCCCTCACCCTGCACGGCGGCGAACTCGTCGGCCTCATCGGCCCCAACGGCGCCGGGAAGACCACACTGCTGCGCGCCGTACTGGGCCTGGTGCCGCTGGCCGGAGGGGAGGTCCGGATCGCCGGGCTGCCCGTCGGCCGCGCCCGCCACCTGATCGGCTACGTCCCCCAGCGGCACGAATTCGCCTGGGACTTCCCCATCGACATCGCGGGAGCGGTCCTGGCCGCACGCACCCGGTCCGCGGGCTGGCTGCGCCCGGCACGGGCCGCCGACCGGGCCGCCGCCGAGCAGGCCATCGAACGCGTGGGCCTGACGGACCTGCGCGGGCGCCCGGTCGGTGAACTCTCCGGCGGCCAGCGGCAGCGCGTGCTCGTCGCGCGGGCCCTGGCCACCGGCCCCCGGCTGCTGCTGCTCGACGAGCCCTTCACCGGCGTGGACACCCCCACCCAGGAGACGCTGGGGGAGCTGCTGGCCGAGCTGCGCGATGCCGGCACCGGGCTGCTGATGGCCACCCACGACCTGCCCACCGCCGCCAAGACCTGCGACCGGGTGGCGCTGGTCGACGGCACGGTGGTCGCCGAGGGCGGACCCGAGCTGCTGACCGAGACCGGCAGCCTGCTGCGCGCCTTCGGCCTCACGGCGACCGGCACGGCGTCATGACCGGGCTGTGGGGGCTGCTCGCCGACCCCTGGCACCTGCCCTTCATGCAGCGGGCCTTCACCGCCGCCCTGGTCATCGGGGCGGCCTGCGGGGTGATCGGCGTGTTCGTGGTGCTGCGCGGCATGGCCTTCATCGGCGACGCCGTGGCGCACGCCGCCTTTCCCGGTGTGGCGCTGGCCTACGCCTTCCAGGGCTCCCTGGTACTGGGCGGCGCGGCGGCCGGGGTGACGACGGCGGTGCTGATCGCGGTGGTGTCGCAGAACCGGCGGCTGCGCGAGGACACGGTGATCGGCGTGTTCTTCGCGTTCGCCTTCGGCCTGGGCATCGTCCTGGTCAGCACCCGCGACACCTGGAGCACCGACCTGGCCTCGTTCCTCTTCGGACAGATCCTGGCCGTCGGCACGGCCGATGTGTGGGCGGTGTGCGGCATGGCGGCCGTGCTGGTCGCCGTCACGCTCGCACTGCGCAAGGAACTCGTGGCGGTGGCCCTGGACCGGGAGACCGCACGCGCCGCCGGACTGCCGGTGTTCCGCCTCGACCTGCTGCTGTATGTGCTGGTGACACTGGTCATCGTGATGTCGCTGCAGGCCATCGGCAATGTCCTGGTGCTGGCCCTGCTGATCACCCCGGCCGCGACCGCGCGGCTGCTGACCGACCGGCTCTGGCCCATGACCGTGCTCTCCGCGGTGCTCGGCGCCGGCGGCGGCCTGCTCGGCCTGTACGTCTCCTACCACCACGATCTGGCGGCCGGCGGCACCATCGTGATCGTCCTCACCGCCTTCTTCACGGTGGCCTGGCTGCTGGCGCCCCGGCACGGCCTGGCGTCCCGGCTGCGGGCCTCGGCCGCTGTCCGCGGGCGACGGCGGCCGGGGGCGCGGCGGCCCGCCGGGGGCACCGTGGTGCAGCCCGAGGGGAGCCCCTCTCCCGGCTGACCGGCCCGCCCCGCCGCCGCCCCTCCGGCCCGCGTCCGTCCCCTCCCCGGGAGGGGAAGGACACGGACCGGAGCCCCCGTATCCTGCCCGCCACACCACCCACCGCCCCCCGGGCCGCGACCGCGGCCGCGACCCGCATGCCGTGCTCGCCCACCACGCCCGCCGAGCGCGGCGGCGGGTCCGCCGCTCCGCGCGCACCCACCGGCGACCCCACGCCGGCGGTCAGGACGTGCGGGCCGGGGCGATACCGTGCAGCACGGTGGTGACGATGCCGTCCGCGAAACCCGGGGGCACCTCCAGCACCTCCGGCACCTGTGGCGCGTCCGGGAAGAAGAGCCGGGGGAGGATGAGTTCGTGGCAGGCGCCCATGATCATGGTGGCGGCGGCCTCCGGGTCCGCCTCGGCGGCGATCCGGCCCAGCTCCCGCTCCGCGCGCAGATAGCCGATCAGCTGGTCCCGGAAACCGTCCCGGCCGGGGTGAGCACCGGGCCGGTGGAAGTGGGTCAGCACCTTCGGCTGGCCCAGCAGCCCGGCGAAGGCGGGCAGCAGCCTGCCCAGCACGCCCAGACCGCGCTCGACGAAGGAACGCAGGTTGTCCTCCACCGTGCCCTGCCCGGCCACCGGGGCGCTCCCGGCCTGCTCCATCACCTCGTGGACGTGGGCGTGCAGGGCCAGGGCGAGAAGCTCCTCCTTGCCGGCGAAGTGGTTGTAGAGCACTCCGTCGGCAACCCGGGCCTCGCGGGCGATGTCACGGACCGTCAGGGCGGCCGTGCCGCGCTCCGCGATGAGGCGGGCGGCGGCGGTGACCAGGTATTCGCGCAGTGACTGCTCGCCGCCGCCGTCCCTCAGCACGGCGGGTTTTCTAGGTGACATCACGCCTGAGCGTAACCGAGGCGGCCAGCACGCCGAGCACCGCCGCGTATCCGGCGAGCAGCAGCCCTGCCCCCGACTGGGGCAGCGTGTCCTCGCCGATCCGGGCCAGCGCCCGGCCGCTCGCCAGCGGCAGCCAGCGGGCCACCGAATCGCCGACGAGCTGGGCGATGACGCCCTCCACCACGGCCACCCACGCCAGGGCCGCGGCGATTGCCCCGGCGAGATTGCGCACCAGCGCGCCGACACCCACGCCGATCGCCGCGAAGGCGGTGTTCCACACCACGCCCCCGGCCAGCGTGCGCCACAGCTCCCCGTCCGAGGCGTCGAAGGCGCCGCCCCAAGCGTTGACCGCGACGGCCGTGACGGCGAACGCCACCGCCGCCGTCACCAGGCCGAACACCAATCCGGCGACGGTGCAGAGCACCAGCTTGGCAGTGATCACCCGGTCCCGCCGCGGGGTGGCCAGATAGGTGTCGGTGACGGTCTTGTGCCGGTGCTCGCCGGCCACCGCCAGCACCCCGAGCACCAGGGAGAACAGCGAGGCCAGGCCGGCGTGCGCGGCGGCCCGGCTCCAGGTCGCGGCGTGGCCGGGATCGTCGCCGGCGAGGAACGGCCCGGCCGTGCCGGCGGCCGTGAACAGCGCGGCGGCGAGCAGCAGCAGCCACGGGCTGCGCACCGTACGGAACTTGAGCAGTTCCGCGCGGATCAGATCGGTCCAGACGGTCACGGTGCTGTTCTCCTTCAACGGGTCGCCGCCGAGGCGGACGCGGACTCGGTGGCGGCGGGCGGGCGGTCCTCGGAAGGGCCGGATCCGGTCAGGCGCAGGAACGCCTCCTCCAGCGAGGCGCCCTCCTCGCTCAGCCGGAACAGCGGTATGCCCGCCCCGGCCGCCAGGCGGCCGATCTCCTCGGCGCCCGCGGAGCGGACCCGCAGGGTGCCGGCATCGAGATCGCTGTCGCCGGTCTCGTGCCCCTGTTCGGCCAGCGCACGGCGCAGCCGCTCGGGCTCCGGAGTGCGCACCACGACCGCGCGGTCGCCCAGCTCGCCCAGCGCCCCCTCGAACCGGGTCCGCCCCCGGCTGATGATCACCACGTGGTCCACGGTCTGCGCCACCTCGCTCAGCACGTGGCTGGAGACCAGGACGCAGCGGCCCGCCGCCGCCTGCTCGCGCAGCAGCCCGCGCAGCCACGCCATCCCGGCCGGGTCCAGGCCGTTGGCGGGCTCGTCCAGCACCAGCACGTCCGGATCACCCAGCAGTGCGGCGGCCAGCCCCAGCCGCTGGCGCATCCCCAGCGAATAGCCCCCGACCCGGCGCCGGGCGTCCCCGGACAGCTCCACCCGCGCCAGCACCTCCTCCACCCGCGCCGCCCCCACCCCGGTGAGACGGGCCAGAATCCGCAGATGGTCCCGGGCGCTGCGGCCCGGATGGAAACCGGTGGCCTCCAGCAGCGCGCCGACCGTCCGCCGCGGAGCCGCCAGCTGCCCGTAGTGGCGGCCCCCGATCAGCGCCTCCCCGCCGGTGGGCCGCAGCAGCCCCAGTGCCATCCGCAGCGTGGTCGTCTTCCCGGCCCCATTGGGCCCCAGAAACCCGGTGACCCGCCCGGCGGGCGCGGTGAACGTCACGGCGTCGACCACCCGCCGACCGCCGTAGGACTTCGTCAGCCCTCTGACCTCGATAGCCGTCATGCCACTCCCCAAAGAAATGAGCACCCGTTCATGAACATCTGTTCATGAACACGTGTTCATTCTAAGCACATGCCGATCCCGCCCGACGACTCCGGTTCCCGGCTCCGGCCGCCCCCGCCCCTCCGCAGCCCGCCTGCCGCGGCCCGGACCGGGGACAGGCATGGCCCACGACGCCACGACCGCGTCCGCGGTCACCCGGACGGAGACCGCCGGCCATCGCGCCGCCGCCTTCTCCCAGGACGGCGGGGGGAAGCCGGGGGCGGCCGGTGATGTCCCGGTTCCGGGGCTCGCCGGGCCCGCCCCCGCAGAGTGCTGAGCATCACCCGGCCAGAGCAGCAGGCGCGGACAACGGGCCCCGGCCGTGCGGCCGGTGCCCGAGGCCCCGCGGGCGGTGTCCGCGGCCCAGGGGGCGGTTCACTGCCCCGGTGTCACCAGACCCGATTCGTACGCCAGCACCACGGCCTGGGCCCGGCTGCTCAGACGAAGTTTCGCCATGGCGCGGTTGAGGTGCGTTTTCACGGTCGCCTCGGAGACCACCAGCCGCCCCGCGATCTCGCGGTTGGACATCCCGGTGCCCGTCAGCTTCAGCACCTCGGTCTCGCGGACGGTGAGCTGCTCCAGCCGACGCGGCGGCTGGTGGCCGGGGGACCCTTCGCCGGGCGTGGCCGCCGCCCCGGGGGCGAGGGTGAACGCCTCCACCAGCCGCCGCGTCACACTGGGTGCGAACAGCGAGTCACCGCCGGCCACCGCCGCCACCGCCGCGAACAGGCGTTCCGGGCCGGTGTCCTTGAGGAGAAATCCGGCGGCGCCCGCGCGCAACGCCCGGTAGACGTACTCGTCGAGGTCGAAGGTGGTCAGCATCAGAATCCGGGGCAGCGGATCCGCTCCGCCGGCCAGGATCCGCTGCGTCGCCTCGATGCCGTTCATCCGGGGCATCCGGATGTCCATCAGGATCACATCGGGGCGGCAGCGCGCCGCCTCGGCGACGGCCTCCGCGCCGTCCGCCGCCTCGCCCGCGACCTCCATGCCCTCCGCCGCGCGGAGCAGCCCCACGATTCCGGCGCGGACGAGGTACTGATCGTCGACCACCAGGACCCGGGTCGTCATGTGAGCATCCCCCTCCTGCTCAGCTGGCGGGCCCCACCCCCGGCCCGGCCGCGTCGGAGGCCGGCAGCGAGAGCCGTATCTGAAAGCCGCCTTCCGGACGCGGGCCGCTGATCACGTCACCTCCGTAGAGCTTGGCGCGTTCCCGCATGCCGATCAACCCGTGCCCGCCCCCGGTTGTGCCGATGCCCGGTTCCGCACCCCTGCCGTCGTCCGTGATCCTCACCAGGAGACGATGCCGCTCGTACCGCACACGCACCTCGGCACGGGACGGCCCGGCGTGCTTGAGGACATTGGTCAGAGCCTCCTGCACCACGCGGTAGGCACACAGCTCCACCCCGGGCGGCAATGCCCGCGCCTCGCCCTCCACGACCAGATCGACGGGAACACCGCTGGCGCGTACCCGGTCCGCCATCTCCGGCAGACCCGCGAGCGTGGGCATCGGTGTGTACGATGCGTCGGCGCCGCCGCTCGCGTGGCGCAGCAGGGTCAGCATCCGCCGCATCTCCTCAAGCGCCTGTGCGGCGGTGTCGGCGACGGTGCCCAGCGCCCCCCGGGCGGTCGCGGGGTCGGTGTCGAAGACATAGCCGGCCAGCCGCGACTGCAGGGAGATCACCGACATGTGGTGGGCGATCACGTCGTGCAGCTCGCGGGCGATCCGCGTCTGCTCCTCGGCCACCGCCCGGCGGGCCTTCTCGTCGCGCTCCGCCTGCAGCTGGGCGGCGAGTTCCCTCAGCCGCTCGCCGCGCTGCTCGGACTCCCGCACGTGCCGGCCGTAGTGCACCAGGACCACCGGGACGACGACGCCCAGCGCCGCGGCGGCGGCCACCGAACCGCCGTCGGGGGAGATGACACCGGAGTACACCCAGGTCCCGCCCAGCGCCGCGCCCGTGGCGGCGGCCGTGCGCAGCGGGCGGGCGGCGGCCACCGTGTAGAGGGCCAGCTGGGCGGCGAGACTGTTGACCACCGGCCAGTGGCCGAGCGCGATGTACCCCGTCCACAGCGCCAGGATCCCCGCCGCCACCGCGACCGGCCACCGGCGCCGCAGGCACAGCAGCAGGCAGATCATGGATGTCAGCGCGTACCCCTCGGCGTCCAGCGGCGGGTAGCCCTCGCCGGTGTCCTGGCGGCCCAGCAGCAGGGAGCAGATCAGACAGCCCAGGGCGATGCCCGTATCCAGAACCAGGGGGTGCCTGCGCAACGACAGGGGCGGCGGTCGCATCGCCGCACCGTACCGCTGACGCGGCCGGCGGGGCGTCAAACCACCGCGGTATTCCGGGGGCCGCCGCCGCCCCGGGGCGGTCAGGCCACCGGGGCGGCGGGGCGGTCAGGACGGGATGCGCTGAAGGGTGTTGGCGATGACGTACGAGGCCACGTCATCACCCACCCGGAGACCGTCCGTGGAGTCCCACGGGTAGTGGACGCCCAGCCAGACGCGGCTGTCGGCATTCTCCCGGGCAGCCGCGCTGAAGGAGGAGAAGGTCCTCCGCTTCACCGGAGCGTGCGGGTCCTCGCTGGTCAGGGTGATCTGGATGGTGTCGGTGCCGAAGTACCGCTTCATGATCCCGGCCCACGCGCCCGCGAAGGTGGCGTGACCGGAGGTCCACGCCGGGAAGCACGGGTTGACGGCATTGCCGTCCCGGTCGGCGGACAGCGGCTGCCACGCCGGGTCGAGGCCGCCCTCGCGGATCGCCGAGACCGGGCGCCACAGGTCGATGGGGGTCCGGTACTTCACATCCCACGCGGCGATGGAGGCGTCGGCCAGGGCCAGCGAGACGAGGGCGAAGAGACGGGCGTTGCCGTAGGTGCTCAGCCCTTCCTGCTGGGCCACCTCCTTGGTGTGCTGCAGCAGCTGCCCCGGCGGCTTGTAGGTGCCGTCCAGGTCATGGGCCCAGAACCAGGCCGCGGCGGTCTGGTCCGTGGTCCGCTCGGTCGAGTCCTTCGCGCCGAGGCGGCGCACGACCTCCACCTGCTCCGCGTAGGCGTCGCTGGCCAGCAGCGTCGCGTAGTCCCCGTAGAGGCCGGGTGTCGCCGGCCGGAACGCGGAGCCGCCGGGGATCGCGAACGGCCGCACCTGTCCCCATGCCGGGGTCACCGCCTGGCTGTCCTGCCGGCAGCCGGGGTCGGGCATGTCCGGATAGCTGGTGGCCCGCCAGGCACCGGGCACTCCGTCGGCGGAGTAGCGCTGGTCGGCGTCCGAGCCGTCGCCGCTGCGGGCGCTCTCGATCTGCCTGACCATGTCGCCGACCACGGTGATGTCGAGGAGGTCGAAGTCGGTGGGCTGGGTGCCGAAGCGCTCGGTGAACTTGTTGTCGAGGTAGTACGCCTGGTCCGGGAAGAGGTGCAGCAGGACGTTGTACGCCGTCCTGCCGATGATCCGCTCCTCCTCACCGGGCCCCTCGCTCCAGGCGTCGTAGTACGTGGCGTTGATGTACGGCCGGTAGCGCATGGTGTGCCAGCGCTTCCGGTACGAGCTCTCGCCGTCCCAGATCGCGGCGTTCATCATCGCCGCGGCGCGGGCAAGCCGGCCCGGGGCGCCGTCCGCACCCTCCTGCTGGCGGAAGACATCCAGCAGGACGTCGTTCCAGTAGTGCACCGGATCGCCGGTGTAGTCGGGCGGTGCGGCGGCAGCGGTCTGCGGTGCGACGGTCAGCGAGCCCCCGAACAGGGCGACGACCGCGAGTAACAAGCCCATGATCCGCCCGCGACGCCGTCGCGGCGGCCTTTTTGCGTCCAACACGTGCCTCTCCTGCGGCTGCCGGGAAGAAGAACGCGTGCTCGTCGGCGAACACGCGTGGAACACGCGGGCCCGGACCGGGTCCTGACACCGAGACCTGCGTACTCCGGTGCACGACGCTACGAAGGGGCCGCAAGCGGTGCGTCCCGCAGCAGATGGAACTTCACGTGACCATCGCGGTACAGCGGCCCGCTGCCTGCAACTTGTGGGGTACCACGCCTGTTCGGCGACGCCCGGCCACCATGCCCCGCACCGGGCGGAGCCGTCCCGCGAGCCGCTCCGGCGGGCGGGTGGTGCGGTCGGCCGGCCCGCCCGGTCCCGCCGGCCCATGACCGGCCGGCCGGTCATGGGCCGGCCACCCCACTGCCGCGGGTCAGTCACCGACGCCGCGTAGCGGTCGCATGAGCGCGGGCGACGGCGACGGGCCGCGTGGTGGACCGACCCGGGGGAAGTCCACGACCGGCGCGGGCTGAAGCAACGCGCGCTCGCGCCGGCCACCCCGTGGAGGTCCTGCTCAAGATCTACGCCAAATGCATCGACGGTCAAGAAGCAGAAGTGAACGACCGGATCATGAAAGGGCTGGGGGAGGGTCTGGACGACTGAACCGCCGGCAGAGCTGGGACCGACGTCGCCCCCGATGAGCCCCGGAGCACCTCCGGGGCTCTTGCCATGCCCGGGAAACCCGCAGACGTCTGCGACCGCAGCCCGCTAAGGCCGGCTCGGCGGGGAGGTGGGGATGGCGCTGGTGCGCAAGGGATCACGGCGGATCGTGGTGGACGGTGTGGCCTACCGCTGGCGCCTGCGCCGCAAGCCAGCCCATGGCCAAGGGCTCGGCTCCTCTCCCTGCGTCTTCGCGGTCGAGCACGCCGATAACCCCGGCACCGCCCTCGTCGTCACCACCAGCCACCCACACCCGGGCAACTGGGTGGGCAGGATCTCCCGCCCGGTGCTGCCCTCCGATGTGGCACGCGGCTGGGCTCCTCAGGCTTACGGCTCGCCGTTCCACCTCGATCTGTCAGACGGCTTCGCGCCCTGGGGCTGATCGCGAACCGGCTCTGCCGGAGAGAGGTCTCAGCTTTCCCGGGGAGCGGGGCCGACCGGCGGAAACACCATCAAGATCAATCCAGCTCAGGGCGTTGCCGACACTACATCAGCCCTGCGAGCCCGCAAATGGCCCACGCGGATGAAAAGCCACTATATGCCTGCTATTGCGCGATACCGGCGGCAGGGGATGGCCAGGACTGGGGTACCACCCGCTGAAGATCGGCATGGGCTCGGAAGAGGTGAGGCGCTGGCTGAGGCAAGGAACGGAGGGCGCTGGGCAGGACGGCGGAGTCCGTCTCCGCCCCCGGCGCTTGGGACGTGTCCTGTGCGGTGTCCAGGGGGTGCGGGGCGGGTATGCCGGTCACCGGCCTTCCGCAATGACCGGCTGGAGCATGGCGAGGATCTCTTCCTCGTCAAGCGCCTTGAGTGCCCGGGCCGCGATCCGGCCCCGGCGGTCGATCACCACGGTGGACGGGATCGCCTGCGGCAGCAGGTGGCCGTCGAAGCGCAGCACCAGCCGTCCCTCGGGGTCGTAGAAGCTGGGGTAGGTGATGCCGTAGCGCCGCTCGAACTCCCGGGCCGGGCCCGGGGACAGGTCGCGGGTGTTGATGCCCAGGAACTGCACTCCCTTGTCGCGGGTCCGGTCGAAGGCACGCTGGAGGTGCGGCGCCTCGGCCTTGCACGGCTCGCACCACGACCCCCACACGTTGAGCAGCACCACGCTCCCGCGGTGGTCGGACAGCGCCAGCGGCTCGCCGTCCAGGCTCTCGCCGGAGATGTCCGGGGCCGGAACGCGTTGCTCAGCGGGGATCGCGGTGATCTCCCCGGTGCCCGCCGGGAAGCTGTCCCCGTCACTGCGGGAGCGGTCCGTGCCGGATCCCGTCGTCCCTGAGGTGCACCCGGTGAACAGCAGCGCCGCACCGGCCGCGAGGACGTGCCGGCGGGAGGGCAGGCCCGTGTCCGGCGGCCACCGGACGTTACTCCGAAGCTTCTTAGGCGACATGGGGGGAGTGTGGCACGTCCGTCCGGCCCGGCCCGTCACGGCCCCTGCGGCGTCTGCCGCCCGTCTTCCCGATGGGATCACAGGGGGAGTTCGTATCCGCTGATCCAGGTCTGCATGTGGTAGATCATCAGGCTCCACAGGCCGGTGACCTGTGCGATGCCGACGGCCAGGAGCAGCACGCCCCCCATGCGCAGAAGCGTGCGGGTGTGGCGGCGGGCGGCCTCGAAGGCGCGCAGCGACTTGCCGAGCGCGAGGGTGAACAGCAGGAAGGGCGCGCCGACCCCGACCGCGTAGAGGAAGGCGAGGAGGGCGCCGCGTCCGGCGGATCCGGTGGTCAGGGACAGGGAGAGCACGGCGGCCAGGGTCGGGCCGATGCACGGCGTCCAGCCGATGCCGAACATCACGCCCAGCAGCGGTGCCCCGGCGAGTCCGGCGCGCGGGGTGAAGCGCGGCTTGATGGTGCGCGAGAGCACCGGAACGCGTTCCAGGACCCCCGCGAACATCAGGCCCAGCACGATGGTGACGGCGCCGAGGATGCGCAGGACGGTGTCCTGGTGGGCGAGCAGCAGGGTGCTGACGGAACCGAACAGCGCGCCGTAGGCGGTGAACACGGCGGCGAACCCCAGGACGAACAGAGCCGTGCCCAGCAGTGCCCGGGATCTGGCCCGGCCGCCGGGAGACCGCTGGGCCTCGTGGGCGTCGGCGGCGGTCATGCCGGTGGTGTACGACAGGTAGCCCGGCACCAGGGGCAGGCAGCAGGGAGAGGCGACGGTGATCGCTCCCGCGGCCACCGCGATGGGGGCGGCCAGCAGCAGGGAGCCGGAGCCGACCACCTGGCCGATGTCGACGGACACGAAGGAACCTTTCGGCGATTGCGGTCCCGCAGCGCCGGGCCGGCCGGATGCCGCAGCCGGGACGCCGTCGGGGGAGTGGATCGACACGCACTCTATCTCCTATGTATCTTAGGTCCTAAGCTGCATAGGTCTTCGCGGGCGGAACGGCCCGTGACCCGCCGGAAAGGGCTGGTGGATGAGCGAACTGCTCTTCGGGACGACGCTGCTGGCGTCGTTCCTCGGCGGAATGGTCGCCTTGCTGGCACCGTGCTGCATCTCGGTGATGCTGCCCGCCTACTTCGCCACCGGCTTCCGCTCCCGCGGGCGCGTGGTGGCGGCGACCCTGGCGTTCGGCGGCGGGGTCGCCACCGTCATCGTCCCGGTCGGACTGGGTGCCGCGGCGCTGTCCGCCGCACTCCAGCAGTACCACGTGTGGGTGTATCTGACCGGCGGGGTGCTGATGCTGGCCGGCGGCCTGGCGGTGCTGGCCGGGTGGAAGCCGAAGCTGCCGATGCCGTCCGGGGGCGCTCCGCGCCGGGGCGGCGGATTCGGCGCCGCCTACGGGCTGGGGGCGTTCTCCGGGATCGCCAGTGCCTGCTGCGCCCCGGTGCTGGCCGGGGTCGCCGTGCTGTCAGGGGCCAGCGGCTCCTTCCCGGCCGCGCTGAGCGTGGGCCTGATCTACGTGCTGGGCATGGTCGCCCCGCTGGTGGTGATCGCCCTGGCCTGGGAACGCGGTCACCGTGGACCGGCGCGGGTGCTGCAGAACCGCCGGGTCCGGCTGCGGGCCGGAGCATGGCGGCGCAGCCTGCCACTGGGCGACCTGCTGGCCGGAGTTCTGCTGGTGGCCATGGGCATCCTGACCATGGTGCTGGCCCTGAAGGGACCGGACATGGCCCGCTCTGGCTGGCGGGTGCGGCTCGCGGCCGATCTCGACCACCTCGCCTCGCGGATCACCGACGCACTCGCCTGGGCGCCCGGCTGGGCAGTGGCCCTGACCGCCGCCGCCACCCTGGCCCTGCTGATCCGCCGCGCCCTGCGGAGCTCTCCGGCCCCCGCCGGCCCCGCTGAACCCGCCGACCACGGCAGCGAAGGCTCCGCCACCGCGGACGCCGCCGCGTGCTGTGCCGAGCCCGGGACGGCAGCCCGCTCCTTTCACCCGACAGCGGCGACGGCCGCCGCCACACCCGCCCGCACCACCAAGGAGGAGACCGCCACCGATGGCCACTGACACCGCCACCGGCGCCGGCCGCAGGCCCGGAACCAAGGCAGCCCGGCTGGCCAGGGCCAGGGCACTGCGCGCGCAGGAGCGTCAGCATGAGCGGCGCAACCAGCGGCTGCGCAGCACCGCCCTGGTCACCGCTCTGGTGATCGTTGTCACCGCCGCCCTGTACGTGATCTTCCGCCAGGGCGAGGAGAACGCCCGGAACATCAGCTACGACGTCGGGGAGCCCGGCATCGGCGAGACCGCCCCGGACTTCACCCTCGCCTCCAGCGCGGGCGGTGAGGAGACCCTCTCCGGTCATCGCGGCGAGACCGTGCTGCTGTACTTCCACGAAGGGGGAGGCTGCCAGCCGTGCTGGGACCAGATCACCGACCTGGAAGCGGAATGGCACAAGGCCGAGGTCCTCGGGATCGACACCATGCTCTCCCTCACCACCGACCCGGCCGATCTGACCCGGCGCAAGGCCGGTGACGAGGGCATCACCTCCCCGGTGCTCTCCGACCCCGGCCTGAAGGTCTCCAAGGAGTACACGACCAACGAGTACGGGATGATGGGCGGTTCGACGAACGGCCACAGCTTCATCCTGGTCGGCCCCGACGGGAAGATCCAGTGGCGCGCCGACTACGGCGGGGCCCCCGACTACACCATGTACGTCCCTGTCGACAAGCTGCTGGCCGATCTGACGGAAGGACGCACGGCATGACCGGGCCGCGCCCTGCCCACCGCGTCACCCTGCTCACCCAGGCCGACTGCAGCCTGTGCGAGCACGCCAAGCAGGTCCTGGCCACCGTGGGCAAGGACCACCCGCTGGAGGTCACCGAGACCGACCTGACCAGCGACGAAGGGCAGCGGCTCGGTGCCGCCGCCGGAGTCCTGTTCGCCCCGGGCGTCCTGCTCGACGGGAAGCCCTTCTCGTACGGCCGGCTCTCCGAACGGCGTCTGCGCCGCGCCCTCCGCGCCGCCACGGACTCCCCTTCCACCGCTTCCGCAACCCCGAGCCAAGCCTCGTAAAGGAGACTCCCGTGGACGCCTTCTACGCACTGGCCGTACTCGCCTGCCCCCTCGGCATGGGCCTGATGATGTGGTTCATGATGAAGGGCAACCGCCCGCAGGGCGGTACCCCGGCTCCCCACGCCGGGGCCGCCGGCCACGCGGGCTTCACCACCGACCCCCGGCGGAAGGAGGTCGAGGCCCTGCGCGCCGAGGTCGACTCCCTGCGCGCCCGGCTCGACGACCGGCCCGCCGCGGGGCGCCAGGAGCAGGAGCGGGCACGGTGATCGACACCGTTCTGCCGCCCCTGTCCGCCGCGGCCGCGATCGCCCTGACCTACGTCTTCTGCGTCCGGCCCATGCGCCGGGGCCGCGGCTGCCCCACGGCGCCGCGGCAATCCGGGGAGAACCGGAGCCAGGACTGCTGCCGCGCCACCCATGACGGCCGGAAACCCGCACCACCGCCGGCGGCGGCGGGCGCAGACGGCACGGAGGCGGAGACCGCGCGGCTCCGCGAGGAGGTCCGGCTGATCCGCCGCCACCCGGACCTCCGCTCCCGGGAGGACGCGGTACAGCTCCGGAAAGACGAGTCACGCTGAGTATGTCCCACATATCCCTGCGGCGGACCGCTGCCCGCTCCCGCCCGGCGGAGCCGTCCCGGCGCACAGTGTTCACGGGGCTGTTCGCCCTTACCGCCGCCACCCTCACCGCCTGCGGCAGCGTCCAGGAGGACAGCGGCGGGTCGGCGGGGCTGGGAGCGGCGCAGGGCAGTTCCTCGCAGTACTTCGCCCCGGCGGAACGCACCGTGGTCCCCACGGTGCAGGGAACCACCCTGGAGGGTGCGGAAGCCGACATCGCGTCGCTGCGCGGAGACGTCGTCGTGATCAACATCTGGGGATCGTGGTGTGCGCCGTGCCGCAAGGAAGCCCCCGAGCTCAAGGAGCTCGCCGAGCAGACCGAACCCCTGGGGGTGACGTTCCTCGGCATCAACGTCCGCGACAACCGGACCGCGGCGAAGGGTTTCGAACGCACCTATGGCATCACCTACCCCAGCATCTACGACCCCTCCGGCCGCACCATGGCCGGCTTCCAGAGCCTGGCCCCGCGGGCCGTGCCCACCACCTACGTCCTGGACCGGGAGGGCCGGGTGGCCGCTGTGTCCATCGGCCCTCTCACCTACCGGGACTTCCTCCCCATCATCGAGGACATCGCCGCCGAGACCGCCTGACCGCCCACCCCCTGCGCAAGGGCCGGGTGCGGCGTCACTCCGTGGTGGCGATGCGTTCGGTGAAGGACTCACCGGCGTCGGTGGATTCGTAGACGCCGCCTCCGGTGGCGGCGAGCAGGCGCCCGTCGGCCAGGGCGGTCAGCGCCTGCGGGCCGCCGCCGGGCACCTGTCCGGCGCGGGTCCAGGTGGCCCCGCCGTCCTCGCTGCGCAGCACGGTGCTGTCCGGGTCCAGGCCGTACAGGGTGCCGTCGGGGGCCCAGGAGAGGAAGGCGGCGACGGTGTCGCCGCCGTCGTCGAAGGTCGCACCGCCGTCGGTGGAGGTGGCGATGCCCCGCTGAGTGGTGGCCAGGACCAGGGCGGGGTCGTCGGGGCTGACGGCGAGGTCGACGGCGGCGATCTCGGCGCCGGTGTCCCAGGTGCGGCCGTCCGGGCTGGTCATGATCCGGCCGTGGGTGTGGCCGTAGAGGGTGTCGTGGGCGTATTCCAGGGCGTGGAAGTCGGCTTCTCCGGCCAGGGAGAGGGCGGTCCAGGTGCGGCCGCCGTCGGTGGATTCCAGCAGGCCGCGGTCGGCGGGCTCGTCGCTGCCGGGTTCGGGGTGGCCGCTGCCGTAGAAGTGGTCCGGCCCGGCGACGGTGAAGCCCATGTAGTCGGCTCTGTCCTCGCTGACGAGTTCGGCGGAGCCGTCGTCCCGCACGGTGATCACACCGTGGTGGGTGGCGACGTAGAGCAGACCGTCCGCGGGGTTGATGCCCAGTCCGTGGATGTGGGCCAGGTCCACGTCCTGTGGTGCGGCGGTCTCCTCGCCGTCTCCGGAATCGTCGGAACCGCAGGCGGTCAGGGCGAGGACCAGCGCCGCTGTGGCGGCGGTCAGGACGCGCCGGATACGGGTGTGCAGAAACATGAGACTCCTCTTGGGGCGATGGGTGCGGAGCGGTGGGCGCCGCCCGTCCTCGGGGCATCAGCCCTCGTACGGCCGAGTGCCGGGAGCGGTGTCGGGCCGTCGGCGGCGGTCGGCAGCCGCGCGCCCGGGCGTCACGCAGCGTCCGCACCAGACGGCCGGTGCCGGCGGGGAGGTGAGGGCCTGCCGGGCAGACCCCCACCGTAGTGTCGTCTCACCCGGTCGCCGTGTTCATCCGGACGGGGCGGCGCCGCGGTCGGTGAGCATCGCGGCCATCAGCGTGATCTCCGATTCCTGGCCGCGTACCATGCCCTCGGCCAGACCGGTGATCTGCTCCTCCTGTGCCTGATCGGCCGCGGCCTGTGCCATGTGCACTCCGGCGCGGTGGTGCTCGGTGAGGAGTTGCAGGTAGCGGATCTCGGCGTCGGTGCCCTCGGCCCGGCGCAGGGCGTCGATCTTCTCCTCGGTGGCCATCCCGGGCATCAGCGCACCGCCGTCCCGGCCGGACATGCCGCCGTCCATGGTGTGGTCCATCCAGGCCATGGGCGGGTCGGCGGAGACCACCGGCAGGTCCCAGGACTCCAGCAGCGCCAGCAGCATGCCGCGCTGGTTGGCCTGGGTGTTGATGATGTCGTAGGCCAGGCGGCGGACTTCCGGGTCGTCGGTGCGGTCGCGGACGATGAAGGACAGCTCCACGGCCTGCTGGTGGTGGACCGCCATGTCCCGGGCGAAACCGGCGTCCGCCGAGTCCTGCCCGGGTGGCCGGTCGCCGCTGCCCGGAAGCCGGGCCGCCGCGAGCAGTACGGCGGCCAGCACGACCAGCGCCACCGCGCCACCGGCGGCGATCAGCCGCCCGCGCGGGCCGGGCCGGGTCATGGCATGCTCCCGGACGCGCAGGTGGCGCCGGGCTCGGGGGTCTGCTCGCCCTGCACGTACTTGAGGAGGAACTGCTCCACGCGCGGGTCGTCGGCGTCGTCGACGGCGAGCTGGTGCCCCCAGGCGGTCAGCACCACCGGGTCCTCCTGGTCGGCGTACGGGCTCAGAAAGGTGTAGGGGGTGGCCGCGACCCGGTCGGTCAGGGCCTTGATGTCGCCGTCCGCGGCCTGGTCGTTGTAGGTGATCCATACCGCGCCGTGCTCCAGGGAGTGCACGGCCTGCTCCTCGCTGACCTCTTCCTCGTAGACCTTGGCGTCGCACGCGAGCCAGGCCGGGTGGTGATCGCCGCCGGCGGCTGGGCTCATGGCGTAGTCCACCGGCTCGGTGGTGTGCGTCTGCGAGAGGTCCGCCCAGGTCTCCACCCCCTCGACGGTGGCCTTGCGGGCGGCTGCGGCGGCCTGTTCGTCCTGCTCGGTGGAGTACCACAGGTACCAGCCGCCGCCCAGGGTGGCGGCGGATATGACGGCGACGGCGCCCCAGGTGATGATCTTGCTGCGGCGTTCACGGGCCTGGTCGGCGCGGCGCATCGCCTCGATACGGGCGCGGCGCTCGGCCGCCTGCGCCTTTCGGTTGGCGGAACTCATGGTCGGTATGCGTCCTTGTGCTGCGGTGTGGGTGGGCGGACAGCGGCGGACCCGGGGCGCGCGGGGCACGCCCGGGCCGGGGCGCGCTACACCCGCAGCAGCTGCAGCACGTGCAGGCCGGGCGGCCGGGGCTCGGCCGGGCTGCGGCAGCCCGGCTCCGATGCCGGCGGGCCCGGCGCCGGAGCCGGCGGGACGGCGGCGGGAGGCAGCCCGTCCGCGGTGGCCGGGAACGTGGCCTGCCGCGCCTCCGGTGCGACAGCCGGTTCCGCGCAGCGTTCACCGCCGCCGTCCCCGGCGCACTCCGCACAGGGCTCACCGCCCGTCGCCGGCTCCGCGGCCGGGAAGGCCGCCGGCGCCGGGTGGTGATCCGTGCCGGCGGAGGGCTGCCGGGCGTCGGCCGCCGCACACGCGAAGAGCACGGAGACGACGGCCAGGAGGACCGCGGTGAGCAGACGAGCAACGGCCCGCCCTCGACGGCCGGATGACCGGACGGCAGGACGCGGCTCCCTCCGCAGCAGCGGGATCATTCTCACCGCACGGATCCCGGCCAGGCCGGGGCCGGCCCGGCGAACCTGCCCCGACCGCAGGCGGGGCCGGAGGCGACCCCGGCCATACCGGCCCGTTCGCCGGCCGGGAAGCGTCCACGGAAAGGAGCGGGCGCCTGCCATGGCGCGTACCGGTTCCCGCGGCCGGACGAGGGCGCGGTCCCGTTCCCGGTGGCTGTGGGCACAGCCGCCACCTCCAAAACCTAAGACGCATAGGTGACAGCGAATGTACCAGGCGCCCGCCGCCGGCGCCCAGGGGCGTACCGGGCCCCTGGCCGGCGGCGCGGAGAGGTGGCGGCGCGGTGTCCGACGTGCGCCCGGGGTGCTACGGCTCCGGCCGGTGGCGCGCCAGGTGCCCGCGTGCCTGCGTGTATTCCTCTGCGTCGATCTCCCCGCGGGCGAACCGGCGGTCGAGGATCTCCTCCGCGCTCTCCCGGCCAGGCATGCCGTGGTCGCGGCTTCCGGCTTCCCCGCCGGTCCGGGAGGTGTTCTGCGACAGGCGGATCACGGCCCAGACCACCAGGCCGATCAGAGCGATCCACACCAGGGGCGCGATGGCCATCATCCACATCCAGCCACCGCCGTCCCAGTACATCACCACCATCACCTCCGCCCTGAATGCACCTTTTTCTACCTTAAGCGGGATTCTGCGGCTCGGCGCCGGGCAGGTACGCCGGGGGCGGTCAGCGGTGCCGGTGCCGCCGCAGCAGGAGCACCACCACGAGTGCCGCCACCAGCGGAACGGCCGCCGCGTACAGCAGCAGCCCGGCTGCCATCCCGCCGTCCGGCTCCGGGCCCAGCAGGTCCGCCCGGGTCTGCTGCCGGACGGTCAGGGCGGCGGTCAGCACCGCTGCGGCGGCGATCGCGGCACGGCGGTGGGTGATCCGCACATTGGGCCAGCGGCCGGTCAGCCGTCCGGCCGCCTCCCGGACCAGTGCCGCGACCGCGCCCGGCACCAGAAGCACAGCGAGCGGGTTGAAGCGCAGCGCGTCGCCGAGATCCCCCAGCGCCGCCGCGTGCACCGCGCGGGTGCCGCCGCACAGCGGCCCCATCACTCCGGCGTAGTGCAGCGGGCCGTGCAGATCCACCGGGGGCAGGCCGAAGAGCGCCATGGCCGCCCCCGCCGCCAGCCCGACGGCCGCCAGCGGGCCCGCCCATCGGTGACCGTCCCGCTCTTCCCAGGCCAGACGGAACGGCATCGCGTACTGCCACGCCGTACTTCTCACCCACGCTCCCGGCTTCTTCACGGGGTCCGGCCCCTCAGCAGCTTGGGCAGATCCCTCGCGTAGTCCTCGGCTGTGGCCTCCTCACCGCTGTAGATCACATGCGCCTTGTCATCTTCGGCGAAGAAGGCCAGAACGGTCTTGCCGTGGGTGGCGGTCACCGTGCCGTCCTCGTCGACCGTGGGCGGCGCCATGCCCACCCCCACGGAGCGGGCCGCGGCCTCCACGGTCCGGTAGTCGCCGCTGAGCCCGATGAAGTCCGGGCTCCCGGCACCGCGCAGCCATCTGCCCAGCTCTTCCGGGGTGTCGCGCTCGGGATCGGTGGTGACGAAGACGAACCGCAGCTGCTCGCGCTGCGCCGGTGACAGATCCTGATAGGCCAGTGCGAGGTTGCTCACGGTCAGCGGACAGGCGTCGGGGCAGTGGGTGTAGCCGAAATAGAGCAGAGTGAGCTTTCCCTCGGTGTCCTCGCGCAGGTCGAACGGCTCACCGCGGGTGTCGGTCAGGACCAGGTCCGGCTTGCGGAAAGGCTGGTCCAGCACGGTCGCGGCCCGGGTCGGGCCCGTGGAGACCTCGCTGAAGACGGCGCCCGGCGGTTCCTCGGAACCGCCACCGCCGCCGCAGGCCGACAGGGCCAGCGCGGCGATCACGGCCAGGACAACGGCCGGCACGGAGGGCTTGCGCATGATGAACGGCTCCAGGAATCGGCGAGCGGATGCCGCACACCCGCACCATAAACCTAAGCTCCTTAGGTATTGGTGGGAGTCTACGGCAGACCGATCCCGGCCAGACGTCACCCCCGGCTGCGACGCGAACGCCGCGGAAGGCTGCGGTGCGGGCAGGACCGCGACAGCGGGGACCAACTCACCAGTCCCCTGAACCGCCGGTCCCCGGCGGAAAACTCACACCACGGGCTCCGCGGCGGCGACCGGATCGTCCGGCAGCGGGCAGGTGCTCATCCCCGTCGCCGCGACCGCGGGCTGGGCGGCCAGAACGAACGGCACAGCCAGCAGGACCCCCGCCGTCAGCGCCCCGCCCCAGGCCACCGCACGGCGCACCGGCCGGCGCGGGCCCAGCAGCCGGTGCACCCGGCCGGCCACGTGACCGCCGGACGCCGCGAGGGACGCGGCGGGTGCCCCGGCGCCGGCCAGCCCCACCAGAGCACCGGCCAGGGTGAGGGAGCCGGTGCGGGCCGTTGCCGCATCGTCGGCGGCCAGCTCCACCAGCCGCCGCGTCTCCTGCGCCGCCAGGCGGAACAGCGGCAGGCCCGGGAAGGCCCGCTCCATGGCCTCCACATAGGCCAGGACCAGGTGGTGCCGCTGCCGGATGTGGGCCCGCTCATGCGCGATCACCGCCCCCAGCTCCCGCGGGTCCAGCGCGGCCAGGGCCGCCGTGGTCAGCACGATGCGGTGGCCGTGACCGGGAAGACAGTAAGCGGCCGGGCGGTCGTCGTCCAGCACGGTGACACCCAGGTCGGGCCGGGCGCGACCGACCATGGCCAGCACGGCGGCGTGCCGCACGCGCTCCCGGCGTGCCCGCCACACGGCCGCCCCCAGACACCACCCGGTACGGCCCGCCACGGCAACGGCCAGTGCCGTCCCGGAAGCCGCTGCCGCCGCACCGCCGGGGACCGCGTACTGAGCGCGCAGCGCCATGACACAGGCGTGCAGCATCTCGGCGAGACTGCCGCTGACCGGCACCGTCGGCACGGCCAGGGCCAGCCCGGCCAGTGCGACGGAGGCGATGACGGTGGCCGTGACCGCCTGCCAGGCCCAGATGCCCAGCTTGGGCGCCCGCGCCGTCCAGCCCGGCCGCGCCAGCAGCATCGGCGCCAGCACCGCCAGCACCGTGGCATAGCCCAGCAACAGGACAGCGATCCTCACGACTCACCCTCCGCGCGCCGCGCCATGAGCGCCGCCCGCAGCTCGGCGACCTCCGCGTCGTCCAACTTCTCGAACAGCCGCACCAGGGTCGCGGCGCGGTCCGCGCCGCTCTCCCAGACCTGGTCGATGAGGGAGGCGGCGTACTCCTCACGGCTCTTGGTCACCTGATACCGAAAGGCTCTGCCGTCCTTCGACCGCGTCAGCCAGCCCTTGCGGTGCAGGACCTCCATCACCGTCTGCACCGTGTTGTACGCCAGCGGCTGCGGCCGCCCGCCGTTGAGACAGGCCAGAACCTCGCGCACCGTCGGCGGCTCCTTGGCAGACCACACCACATCCATGATCGCCTGCTCCAGCTCGCCGAAGCCCCGCATCCGGCCGTCCTCCCTTCACGAAAACCTAAACGCCATAGTACGTGCCTGCCTCTCTCGGGCAGCGTGTCCAGAGTTGCAGCTCCAGGCATCGGCGCCAGGCCCACCCGGCGAGCATCACGTCGGCGGCCAGGCGCAGCGCGCCGCAGCCGGAGACGGGTCGCTCGCGGCTTCCGCCGGCACGGGAACGAGGACCGGTGCCCTCATCCCCGGAACACCCCGGCAGGATTCGAACCTGCGCACACGGCTCCGGACCCCGGATGCGCACCGACCGCCGCCCGTCCCGACCAGCCACGGAATGGGCTGCTCGGCCGCTTTCCAAGATCATTACGAGCCCTTGGTTCTGTCGTGAAGTCGGCCGGCTCCGCTGTGGAGAACATCTGCTCAGACCTTGATCACGGTGACGCGTCCGCCGGCCAGCGCGGTCAGGTCGTCGGGGTCGGAGGAGAGGACCGTGACAGGGCCGGTGGCGGCGAGGGCGGTGGCGGTGAGCATGGCGTCGATGGCGTGTTTGTGGCCGTGCAGTCCGGCGTCGGCGAGCAGGGCCGCTGCGTGCCGGGCGACGGTCTCGGTGATGGGTTCGATGACGAGGCGGGAGAGGGTCCACTCCAGAGCCGGCCGCTTGATGCGCGGGTGCATGACTTCGACAAGCGTTGCCGCGGAGGTGATCACGCGCAGGTCGTCGGCACGGGCCAGGGCGAGCCAGGTGGTGATGGTGCGGTCGCGCAGGACCGCCTTGGCCAGTCCTTCGCTGTCGAGGACGAGGGTGCCGCCGGGGGTGGCGGTGGGGCGGGTCATGCGGCGTGGGCCTCGCCGGTGTGCTGCTCGGTGCGGGCGCGGTGGAGCTGGTCGCGCAGGGCCTGGATCTCTTCTTCGGTGATGGGGCCGTGTTCGGCTTCGGCGACGGTGATGAGCTCGTTGAGGTTGTCGCGTTCGATCTGCCGGGCGACGGCGGCGGCTACGTAGGCGGACAGGCCGGAGGGGCCGCTGCGGGCGCGGGCGGCCTCGGCGATGTCCCGGGGCATGGTGATCGAGTACTTCTGGGTGGGCTCGCTCATGCTCCTTATGCTACCGCCAATGCTCCGGTGCAGACCGGTTTGCCCAGGTCCAGAGGGCTGCTGGTGGTATGAAGGGTGGTGAGCTGGGCGTTCACCCGGGGAGATGGCGGTGGACGTCATGCGGAGGGTGACAGTTTCCGGTGACAGGTCCGGCCGGGCCTGGACCGACTCGACGTCGTGGTGGACGGTGTGACCTACCGCTGGCGCCTGCGCCGCAAGCCAGCCCATGGCCAAGGGCTCGGCTCCTCTCCCTGCGTCTTCGCGCTCGAGCACGCCGAGCACCCCGCACCACCCTCGTCGTCAGCACCAACCAGTTCACAGCAGGTGCCCTCCGGGGGCGGCACCGCCTCGCGGCATTTCCGTCCCACGACCGGACATTTGGGACCTTACCCGTCTGGCGCCATAAAGTCGCAGGTCGAAGACATGCCGGGCGAGCGGCCACGGCCGATGCGCGTGTGCGTTTCGGCATGCACAAGAAAGGCCCCAAACCGCGTTTCCGCAGTTCAGGGCCTTGATTTCCGGTGCCCCCGGCAGGATTCGAACCTGCGCACACGGCTCCGGAGGCCCCGTGCACAACCGGCGTCTGCGCTGGTCAAGCTCCCGCGCAACGGCTGCACGGCCGAGACGAGCCAAGAATGCGCCACAATACCGTTCCTCCGGCTCCGGCCCGGGGGAGGTGTGGAAGGGTGGCTTCGGGTTCTCGTGATCGGGGAGGTACCGGGCATGGCGGCGGAGTTCACCGCAGAGCTGGCGGGGAACGTGCTCGCACAGACCTGCCGCGCGGCGGGCCTCGACCCCTCCGGCGCCGAGCTGCTCCGCCTCGGCTCCAACGCGGTCTACCGCCTCGCCTCGGCCCCGGTCATCGTCCGCATCGCCCGGGACCCCGGCAGCCTGGAACCGATGTCCCGCAGTGAAGCCAAGGCCGTTACAGCTCCGATCTGCGTGGTATTCAGCCCACCCGCTAGCCGACGCCTGTATTACGGAAAACGTTAGCTGTTCAGCCGGTATGTCCACGATGAAGGTCTTCCAGTGCCTTGCGTGCTTGATTGGTGCTGTGTGAACCTAGCTCCAAAAATCAGAAAGCGTGTAACCGGTCAAGACCTCGGGAATTTTGAGGTACGAGTTGGCTCGATTAGTCGAAACTCTTTGCACTTCCTGCGTAAAGGTTGATGTGACGTTTTCAAGGCCTTCCACGTATATTGGTTGGCCAGTACTGGCGTTACTTGGCTGAGCATAGCCCATGCGGCGAGTCCGAGGGGTTCTGTTCAGTTCAGAGAAGACTCTCTTGGCGTCGGGTGAGACCTTGTCTGTTGAAACAATGATCGAGCGATCCGAGACATCCTAGAGGTGCCTTCTTCGGCCTGACTCTCTACCCGTCCTATGGAGTGGAGTATTCGTCGTGGGTGTCCCAGCGCGGGCCGGTGGGTCGGCGGGCCGGGGCGCTGCGGGGCGAAGACAGGAGCGGCGGCCCCGGGGCCGCCGCTTGCGCGGCGACTTGATGATGTAGAGAAAGTCTGAACCGGGCGATGGTCAGAGCTGGTAGGACAGCTCCAGGTCGTCGCCGGGGGTTGGAACTCCTCTAGGGCTAGGGGCTTGTCCGCGTCGGTGAGGGCGACGCGGAGGATGTGGAGCAGGGGGACGCCATCAGGAGGGCGTAGGGCCTGGGCCTGGTCGGGAAGTGGCATCCGGGTGCGCAGGTACTCGGTGACGTGGAGTTGGTGGCCCAGTTCGGCCAGGGCTTCGTACAGTGTGGGGCTGGCGGCGGGGCCTGTGCTCCTCGTACTTGGAACCGATGAGTGCGTAGAACGGCACGTAGGTGCTGTGGAGCTGGCGCAGGCGGCCACGGTCGGCGGTCTGGAGCCCTTGGTTGGGTGTACATCGGCTCGCCCGGCGGGATGCGCAGCAAGTCGGCGAGTGGGAGCGGGGCGTCGGTGCGGGTGGCTACCGGCTCCTCCGCGTCGGTCCAGCGCAGGCCATTGGCCTCGGCGTAGCGGCCGTCCGGTGAGAGGCGCAGGCCGTGGGGGCGGGTGAGGCTCGAGCGATAGGGAAACCTGGAACGCCTTGGCGCTCGGGGTGGGTGGGCCGCACCGAGGCTGTTGAGCGGGCCGACAACAGCGTCGAGCTCCTGCCTACTCGCTACGCCGAGTGCCGGGTGAGCAGCCACGCGTTTCAGAAGCGATGAGGATGCTCTGCGGTGAGCTGGTGTTGCCAGTCGGCGAACCGCTCACGCAGTGCCGACGCTTCGGCAGCGTCGAGACCGTAGGCGGCGAACTGCTTGTCGGTGTAGCGCTGGATCCGGGCGAGTGAATCCGCGAACATGTGCGGGTCGAAGCCGCTGTCCGTCTGCTGGGCCAGCTCGATCAGGCGTCTCCGGGTGTAGCCGGCCTTGAGGAGACCATCGACGTCGATGGCGTCACGGACCTCAGCCCGGCTGTCCAGTGCGCTGGTCTTGCCCGCGGCAACATCGTCAGGGTGCAGAACCGGACCCAGCTCGCAGGACACGGGAAGGTGATGGAGGAACTCGGCGACGAGCTCCACTTTGTTCTGGACGCCATTGGCGGGGTCGATCACGTTCAGCCGCGTGTACGTGTGCTGCGGGCTCTGGTGGACGACCTCCACGGTGAAGCCCGCGGCCTGGTAGGCGGCGACGATACGTTCGGTGGCGGCGGGCATCTCCGTGGTGGCCCGGCTGATCGGAGCGAAGAGGTCGACGTCGTCGCTGATCCGGCTCACGATCTGGTGGGCCTGGACGGCGTAGCCGCCTGCCAGGGCATACCCGAAGTCGTCGGCGAGTGCGTCAAGCCCGATACGGATGAGTCGGCGGTGCAGCTCGTCCACTATGCGGCGGCCACCCTCGGGGTGAGTTCGGGGAAGCGGGTCTGCCACGCCGTGCAGGCGCGGACGGGGAGGAAGAGGTGCATCCAGTGCCGACGCAGCAGATCGGCGTTCAGATACGCCCGCAGGTCGTCAGGGCTCTGGGCTTCCCGGATGACTCGTTCGTACATGAGCAGCACATCGGCCTCGTCGGCGAGGTCGTACTCATAGTGAGGGCCCCAGTCGATGTGCCTGGGCAGTATCACGGTGCCCGAAGTCGGCCCGACCAGGTCGTCGAGTGACTCCGGCAGTGTGTAGAACCGCGCGGCGGCGTACCTGCTCATAGGTCCAGCATGCCGCAGACTCATGCCGTTGTGGTACCGAACTATCCGACCGAGCCGGAGGCATCGAGCCCGATGAGAACCCCTCCGGGCGGCCTGCTTGTCCCGTGTGCATCCCGCGCGTGAGGCAACTTCCAGGATCGGACATTTCACATTCCCAGCACGCGAGAGGGCGAATGCTCAGGTCGGGCAGGAGCGGATGGAGGACCCACTGTTGGGATGACCGTTGGTGATCGACGCATGCAAATAAGGCCCTGGCCAACGTTTCCGCTGGTCAGGGCCTCGTTTTCCGGTGCCCCCGGCAGGATTCGAACCTGCGCACACGGCTCCGGAGGCCGTTGCTCTATCCCCTGAGCTACGGGGGCGGTGTCGTCGCGGNCTCTATCCCCTGAGCTACGGGGGCGGTGTCGTCGCGGTGCTTGCGGCGACGGAAGAACACTATCAGCTCGTGGAGGGTGCTCGCGCACCACTTCCGGTGGGGCCGCCGGGGGCCGGTGGGGTGAGCGGGGTGACGGGGACGCAGAGGTCCACGGGGTGGAATCGGGAGGTGGGGGAAGGGCGGTTTCCGTACGCTGGGGGCGTGACCCCCGCCGAGCTGTCCGAGGCCGTGCTGCGCTGCGTGCGCGGCGCGGTGGACAGTGGTGTGCTGCAGGCCGGGGTGCCCGCGGAGGCCGGGGTGCGGCGTCCGCCGCACGGGGACGCGCAGTGGGCGACCGGGATCGCGCTGAAGCTGGCCGCGCAGGCCGGACGGCCGGCGCGGGAGGTGGCCGGGCTGATCCGGGACGGGCTGACGGGCCTGCCCGGGGTGGAGCGGGCCGAGGTCGCCGGGCCGGGATTCGTGAACGTGTGGACCGCCGGCGGGGCCGCCGTCCGGACCACGGTGGAGGAGACGCTGCAGCGTCCGCCGGTGCCGGTGCTCCGGGAGGATCCGGGGCGGGACGCGCGGGCCTGGGCCCGGGCGGCCGGGACCGCCGCCGGCGAGGCGGCGCTGCTGGTGCAGCGCGCCGGGAATCCGCTGTTCGAGGTGCGGTACGCGCACGCGCGGTGCCGGGCGCTGGTGCGCGAGGGCAGCAGGATGGGGCTCGAGCCGGAGCCGGGCGGGCTGAGCGGGCGGGCCGAGGTGGCGCTGGCCGCGGTGCTGGGGGAGTGGCCGCGGGTCGCGCGGCAGGGCGGCGGGCGCCGGGGGATCGCGCGGTATCTCACCGAGGCGGCGGAGGCGCTGATGCGGGCGGTGACGGAGCGGCCGCCGCTGCCGGCCGGGGACGAGAAACCCGGGGCCGTCCACCGCGCCCGGCTGGCCCTTGCCCAGGCCGCCGGGACGGTGCTGGCGGACGGCCTGTACCGGCTGGGCGTGAGTGCTCCTGATCACCTGTAGCCGCTGCGGCCGCCGCGGAGCCGTACCACCGGAGGGCACCGGAACGCACCGGAAGCCGCCGGGGGCGGCGGCGGGCGCCGGCGGGCGGCGGAAGACGAGAAGAGTGAAGAGGTCGAAGAAGAGATGAGCCGTTCTGCGCACCCGGCCGGGCCCCGTCATGGCGATGTGCTGCCGGAGGGCCACTACAGTCCGCCGCCGGCGGATCTCAACGCGCTCGACGAGAAGGTGTGGCCGCTGACCGCGCGGCGCGGGGAGGACGGGGCCGTCTCCCTCGGCGGGATCGGGGTCCGGGAGCTGGCGGAGGAGTTCGGCACCCCGGCCTATGTGCTCGACGAGCGGGACTTCCGGGAGCGGTGCCGCGCCTGGCGGGAGGCGTTCGCGGGGGCGGACGTCTTCTACGCGGGCAAGGCGTTCCTCTGCCGGGCCGTGGTGGGCTGGCTGAAGGAGGAGGGGCTGAATCTCGATGTCTGCACCGGCGGCGAGCTGGCGGTGGCGCTGAGCGCGGGCATGCCGCCGGAGCGCATCGCCATGCACGGCAACAACAAGTCCGTCGCGGAGATCGAGCGGGCGGTCACGGCGGGGGTCGGGCGGATCGTGGTGGATTCGTTCGAGGAGATCGAGCGGGTGGCGGTCGCCGCGCGGCTGTCCGGCGTGCGGCAGAAGGTGCTGGTCAGGGTCACGGTGGGGGTCGAGGCGCACACGCACGAGTTCATCGCCACCGCGCACGAGGACCAGAAGTTCGGGCTGGCGCTGGCGGGCGGCGACGCGGCCGAGGGGGTCCGCAGGGTCCTGGCGCATCCCGACGCGCTGGAGCTGGTGGGGGTGCACAGCCACATCGGCTCGCAGATTTTCGACATGGCGGGTTTCGAGGTGTCGGCGCACCGGGTGGTGGGGCTGCTCACCGCCATCCGGGACGAGCACGGCCTGGAGCTGCCGGAGATCGATCTGGGGGGCGGGCTCGGGATCGCCTACACCTCGGAGGATGATCCGCGCGGGCCGCACGAGATCGCCAAGGCGCTGGGCGAGATCGTCACCCGGGAGTGCGAGTTCGCGGGGCTGCGGGTGCCGCGGCTGTCGGTGGAGCCGGGGCGGGCCGTCGTGGGGCCGTCGGCCTTCACGCTCTACGAGGTGGGGACGGTCAAGCCGCTGGCCGGGCTGCGGACGTACGTGAGCGTGGACGGCGGGATGTCGGACAACATCCGGACCGCGCTGTACGACGCCGCGTACACGGTCGGGCTGGTGAGCCGGTCCTCGCAGGCCGGGCCGATGGCGGCCAGGGTGGTGGGCAAGCACTGCGAGAGCGGCGACGTGGTGGTGCGGGACGCGTATCTGCCCGCGGACACCGAGGCGGGGGACCTGCTGGCGGTCCCGGCCACCGGCGCCTACTGCCGTTCCATGGCGAGCAACTACAACCACGTCCCGCGCCCCCCGGTGGTCGCGGTGGCCGACGGCCAGGCCCGGGTGATCGTGCGGCGGGAGACCGAGGAGGATCTGCTGCGGCTCGATGTCGGCTGACACCCGGATCTCGCATACTGAACCGGGAGAGGGCGGTGTCAGACCGGTGCGTGAGACTGATATTCCGCGAGTGAGCTGAAAGGCGAGAGCGAATGGTGCGTACGCGTCCGCTGAAGGTGGCGCTGCTGGGCTGTGGAGTGGTCGGCTCGCAGGTGGCCCGCCTCATGACGACGCACGCGGACGATCTCGCCGCCCGGGTGGGCGCTCCCGTGGAGCTCGCCGGGATCGCGGTGCGGCGCGCCGGCCGGCCCCGGGAGGGCGTGCCCGAGGCGCTGGTCACCACGGATGCCGCGGGCCTGGTCTCCCGCGAGGACGTCGACGTGGTGGTGGAGGTGATCGGCGGGATCGAGCCCGCCCGGAAGCTGATCACCGCGGCCTTCGAGGCCGGCGCCAGCGTGGTGACGGCCAACAAGGCGCTGCTGGCGGAGGACGGGCCCACGCTGCACGCCTTCGCCGAGAAGCACCAGGCGGATCTGTACTTCGAGGCGGCGGTCGCCGGGGCGATCCCGCTGCTGCGCCCGCTGCGCGAGTCCCTCGCCGGTGACACGGTGAACCGCGTCCTCGGCATTGTGAACGGCACCACCAATTTCATCCTCGACCGGATGGAGTCCACCGGCGTCAGCTACGGGGAGGCGCTTGCGGAGGCCACGGCCCTGGGATACGCCGAGGCGGATCCGACCGCCGACGTCGAGGGGTTCGACGCGGCGGCGAAGGCGGCGATCCTCGCCGGCATCGCCTTCCACACCCGGGTGCGGCTGGAGGAAGTGCACCGGGAGGGCATCACCGAGGTCACCGCCGGGGACATCGCCTCGGCCCGCCGCATGGGCTGCACGGTCAAGCTGCTGGCGATCTGCGAGCGCGCCCCGGACGGGCGGTCGGTCACCGCCCGGGTCCATCCGGCCATGATCCCGCTCAGCCATCCGCTGGCCTCGGTGCGCGAGGCCTACAACGCGGTGTTCGTCGAGGCCGAGTCGGCGGGCCGGCTGATGTTCTACGGGCCGGGGGCCGGCGGCGCGCCCACCGCCTCGGCGGTGCTGGGCGATGTCGTCGCGGCCTGCCGGAACAAGCTGGGCGGGGCGCGCGGGCCCGGCGAGTCGGCCTACGCGCAGCTTCCGGTCAGCCCGATGGGGCAGGTGACCACCCGGTATCACATCAGTCTCGACGTGGCCGACAAACCCGGCGTGCTGGCGCAGGTGGCCCTGAGCTTCGCCGAGCACGGCGTTTCCATCGACACCGTCCGCCAGCAGGGCAAGGACGGGGAGGCCTCGCTGGTCATCGTCACTCACGAGGCGACCGATGCCGCGCTCGGCGCAACGGTACAGGCGCTGCGCCGGCTCGACACGGTGCGTGATGTGGCGAGCACCATGCGGGTCGAAGGGGAGTAGCCCCGACAAGGGAGCAGAAGGAAGCAGTGGACGTCATGGACGCACAGCAGGCCGCCGGCATCACCGGCAGCGGCACCAGCCGGCAGTGGCGCGGGCTGATCGAGGAGTACCGGGAGCGGCTGCCGGTCGACAGCCGCACGCCCGTGGTCACGCTCCGTGAGGGCGGTACCCCGCTGGTTCCCGCGCAGGTGGTGTCGGAGCTGACACGCTGCGAGGTGCACCTCAAGGTCGAGGGCGCCAACCCCACGGGCTCCTTCAAGGACCGCGGCATGACGGTGGCCATCTCCAAGGCGAGGCAGAGCGGCGCCAAGGCGGTCATCTGCGCCTCCACGGGCAACACGTCGGCCTCCGCCGCGGCCTACGCGGTGCGGGCGGGCATGGTGTGTGCGGTGCTGGTGCCGCAGGGCAAGATCGCGCTGGGCAAGATGGGCCAGGCCCTGGTGCACGGGGCGCAGATCCTCCAGGTCGACGGCAACTTCGACGACTGCCTCACGCTGGCCCGGCAGCTGGCGGACAAGTACCCGGTGGCGCTGGTGAATTCGGTCAACCCCGACCGTGTCGAGGGCCAGAAGACGGCGGCCTTCGAGATCGTCGACATGCTGGGCGACGCCCCCGACATCCACGTCCTCCCGGTGGGGAACGCGGGAAACATCACGGCCTACTGGAAGGGCTACCGCGAGTACGCGGACACCGCCCACCCGCTGGGCGCCCCGGCGAGCCGCACGCCCCGCATGTTTGGGTTCCAGGCGTCCGGAGCCGCGCCCATCGTGCGGGGCGAGCCGGTCAAGGACCCGTCCACGCTGGCCACTGCGATCCGGATCGGCAATCCGGCCTCCTGGGAGCAGGCCGTGGCCGCGCGCGACGAATCCGGCGGCCTGATCGACGAGGTGACCGACCGCCAGATCCTTGCCGCCTACAAGCTGCTGGCCTCGCAGGAGGGCGTGTTCGTGGAGCCCGCCTCGGCCGCCTCGGTGGCCGGTCTGGTCAAGGCCGCCGACCAGGGCCTGATCGACCCCGGCCAGCGCATCGTCTGCACGGTCACCGGCAACGGCCTGAAGGACCCGGACTGGGCGGTGGCCGGCGCGCCCCGCCCGGTGACGGTCCCGGTGGACGCCGACGCCGCCGCCCGGCGCCTCGGCCTGGCCTGAGCCGTCCGCGACACGGGTGTCCGCGCTGCGGGCACCCTGTATCGCGGCTGAACTTTCCTTCGATAGGCTGGTATGTGTTCCGGCGTGGACCTGCCGTCCCTGCCGAGTACGGGCAGGCCGTCCACCACCGTGACCCGTCGGGGGGACCGGCAGGGGTCACGAGCGCGCGTCCCGCACCGCGTCCGCCGTGCGCGAAGGCGCCCGGCGCAGCATCCGCATGACATCGAGGAGCGTCACCGAGCGATGGCTCACCCCGCTTTCCGCGCCGCTGCCGTCCGGGTACGGACGCCCGCGACCAGCGCCAATCTCGGCCCCGGCTTCGATGCCCTGGGGCTGGCCCTGGGGCTCTACGACGACGTCGTGGTGCGGGTGGCGGACGCCGGGCTGGAGATCGACATCGCGGGCGAGGGCGCCCGGACCCTGCCGCGCGACGAACGGCACCTCATGGTGCGGGCCATGCGCAACGCCTTCGACGTGCTCGGCGGCCAGCCGCGCGGCCTGGAGGTGGTGTGCGCCAACCGCATCCCGCACGGCCGCGGCCTGGGCTCCTCCTCCGCCGCCATCTGCGCCGGTCTGCTGGCCGCCCGCGCGGTCACCACCGGCGGCGAGAACCGCCTCACCGACCAGACCCTGCTGGAGCTGGCCACCGAGCTGGAGGGCCACCCGGACAATGTGGCCGCCTGCCTGCTCGGCGGCTTCACCCTGGCCTGGAGCGAGGCCGGCGCGGGCGGCTCGGTGCGGGCCATCCGGATGGAGCCGGCCGCCGCCGTGGTGCCCGTGGTGTTCGTGCCCGCCCGGCCGCTGCTCACCGAGACCGCCCGGGGCCTGCTGCCGCGCACCGTGCCGCATGTGGACGCGGCGCACAACGCCGGCCGCGCCGCCCTGCTGGTGGAGGCGCTGACCCGGCGCCCGGAGCTGCTGCTCCCGGCCACCGAAGACCGGCTGCACCAGGACTACCGCGAACCGGCGATGACCGAGAGCATGGAACTGGTGCGCAGGCTGCGCGCCGACGCCGTGCCGGCCGTCATCTCGGGCGCCGGACCGACCGTGCTCGCGCTCGCCCAGGAGGGCGACGCGGAGAAGATCTCCCGGCTCGCCGGGGAGGGCTGGACGGCCAACCGGCTCTCTCTGGACCTGACCGGGGCAAGTGTCCTGCCGCTGGCCGGAGCGGGTGAGACCGCCCGGTGACCCGCGGGGGAACCTGCTCCCGGCGGCCGGAACTGGCGGGCTGCGGTGCGCACATGGGCGCGCACATGAAGCGGCCGGGAAAAGGGTAGGCAGGAAGGGGGAATGCATCGGCATCCGGTAGTGTTAATCTCAAGGTCTAGGCGTACCGACCATGCGGGGCTCACCCGCTCGGGACGCTCCGGCGGGGGACGACAACCACCGGACGCACCAAGGGACGGCACGCTATTCCTGGCCCCACTTCGCTGGGACCGCCTCTCTTCGGGAGCCTCCACTGCCTCAGCAGCCTGCCAGGCAGTGCGGAGCATGCTCCGGAGCCGGTGCAAAACGATCCTGATGATCGCCCCGCACCACACGTCAAACCCATTCCTTCCGCCACATTCACAGGGAACGGCGGAATCCACCGCCCGGCCCGGTCCGCCGGACTTCACCGACGGGACCGCAGCCGGACAGCACGACCGGTCGCCGAGCCAGACAGGCCGACGTCCGCTCCAGGGAAGGACCCTTCGTGAGCGACACCACCGATCTGATGGGCGTGAGTGCCGACACCGCAGACCAGACCTCCGGTGATGCCACCGCGTCCGGCAAGGACGCTGCCCCCAGCCGCGCCCCGCGGCGTCGGCGTTCCGGCACCGGCCTCGAGGGCATGGTGCTGGCGGAGCTCCAGCAGGTTGCGTCCGCCCTCGGCATCAGGGGCACCGCACGGATGCGCAAGGGCCAGCTGATCGAGGTCATCAAGGAGAAGCAGGCCGCCACCGGCGGAAACGGCGGGGGCGGCGCGGACAGCAGGCCGGCGGAGCCGGCACCCGCCGCCGAGGCACCGGCGCAGCCGGGTGCGGGGGCGCCCGCGGCCGAGAAGCCCAAGCGCCGGGCCACCTCCCGGTCGCGCACCGGGGAGCAGGCCGCGGCGGCGCCGCAGCAGGCCGAGATCCCCGGCCAGGGCGGCGACACCGCCCCCGCCCAGGCGGAGAGCATCGCCGAGACCGCGCAGCGGGAGTCCGCGAAGACCGCCAAGGCCGAGAAGGCGGAGAAGGCCGAGAAGGCCGAGGGCTCCCGCGACCAGACGCGGGGCGCCGACGGCGGCGGCCGTGAGGACGGTCAGGACCGCCAGGGCAAGCGCGAGCGCCGCGGCAAGGACCGGCAGGACCGCCAGGAGCGGCAGCAGGGCCAGGACCGCCAGGACCGCCAGCAGGGCGGCGGCGGCCAGGGCCAGCAGCAGGGCGGCCGGGGCCGGGACGGCCGGGACGGCCGGGACGACGACTTCGAGGGCGGGCGCCGCGGGCGCCGCGGCCGCTACCGCGACCGCCGCCGCCGGGGCCGTGACGAGGCCGGCGAGCCGCAGATCACCGAGGACGACGTGCTCATCCCGGTGGCCGGCATCCTGGACATCCTGGACAACTACGCCTTTGTGCGGACCTCCGGCTACCTGCCGGGGCCGAACGACGTGTACGTCTCCCTCGCCCAGGTCCGCAAGAACGGGCTGCGCAAGGGCGACCACGTCACCGGCGCCGTGCGCCAGCCCCGCGAGGGCGAGCGCCGGGAGAAGTTCAACGCCCTGGTGCGGCTGGACTCGGTCAACGGCATGGCCTCCGAAGTCTCCCGCCAGCGGCCCGAGTTCAACAAGCTGACCCCGCTCTACCCGCAGGAGCGGCTGCGCCTGGAGACCGACCCGGGCGCGCTCACCCCGCGGATCATCGACCTGGTGGCGCCCATCGGCAAGGGCCAGCGCGGTCTGATCGTCTCGCCGCCCAAGGCCGGCAAGACGATGATCATGCAGGCCATCGCCAACTCGATCACCCGCAACAACCCCGAGTGCCACCTGATGGTGGTGCTGGTGGACGAGCGGCCCGAGGAGGTCACCGACATGCAGCGCTCGGTGAAGGGCGAGGTCATCTCCTCGACCTTCGACCGCCCGGCCGAGGACCACACGGTCGTCGCCGAGCTGGCCATCGAGCGGGCAAAGCGGCTGGTGGAGCTGGGCCACGACGTGGTGGTGCTGCTGGACTCCATCACCCGCCTGGGCCGCGCCTACAACCTGGCGGCCCCGGCCTCCGGCCGGATCATGTCCGGCGGTGTGGACTCCACCGCGCTCTACCCGCCGAAGAAGTTCTTCGGCGCCGCGCGGAACATCGAGGACGGCGGCTCGCTGACCATCCTGGCCACCGCGCTGGTGGACACCGGCTCGCGGGCGGACGAGGTGATCTTCGAGGAGTTCAAGGGCACCGGCAACATGGAGCTGGTCCTGGACCGGAAGCTGGCCGACAAGCGCATCTTCCCGGCCGTGGACGTGGACGCCTCCGGCACCCGCAAGGAGGAGATCCTGATGGGCGGCGAGGAGCTGGCCATCGTCTGGAAGCTCCGCCGGGTGCTGCACGCTCTGGAGAAGCAGCAGGCCGTGGAGCTGCTGCTGGACAAGATGAAGCAGACCAAGTCCAACGCCGAGTTCCTGCTGCAGATCCAGAAGAACACGCCCACCCCGGGCAACGGGGACTGACCGGGCCCGTCCCCCCTCCCCGTTTCCGCACGACCCCGCAGGGCCGTCGTCACCGCAGGTGGCGGCGGCCCTCGCGGCTGCCGGGAGGCGGCCCGCGGACGCCCGCGCGAGACTGGGGCCTGTCGGCTGTTCGGGGGTATTCGCACCGGCCGGACGGAACGGCGCTGTGCGTCCGGCCCGTCAGGAGAGGTACCTGGGCCTATGAACGGCAGAGCGGACGACCGTGCGGACCGCCCGGCGCACGGCCCGCGGGACGGCCCGCCGGGCAGACCGCCGGGCAGCACCGCTTCCGGCGCGGGACGCCGCCGGTGGCGCACCCGCCGCCTGGTGGCCGCCGCCGTCGTGGGCACCCTGCTGGCCGCCGGGGCCGCCGGGGCCGGGCTGTACCTGCGGCTGAACAGCAACATCGACCAGGTGGACATCTCCGGCGGCGGGCGCCCCGAGAACACCGACAACGGCTCCCTCGACCTGCTGGTGCTGGGCTCCGACGCGCGCAGCGGCCGGGCCGGCCGGGACGCCGGCGGGCAGGCGCGGTCGGACACCGCCATGGTCGTCCACCTGCACCGGGACCGGGACACCGCCACCGTGGTCTCCATCCCCCGGGACACCCTGCTGCCCCGCCCGGCCTGCACCGACCGGGAGGGCCGCAAGGTGCCGGCCGCCGACCGGGCCATGTTCAACGAGGCCTATGCGCTGGGCGGCCCGGTGTGCGCGGTGCGCACGGTGGAGGCGGCGACCGGCATCCGCATGGATCACTACCTGGAGATCGACTTCAAGGGGTTCGCCACCCTGGTGGACAAGCTGGGCGGGGTGACCGTCACCCTCGACGGGCCGCTGCACGACGAGGACAGCAAGCTCCACCTCGCGGCCGGCACCCACCATCTGGACGGCGAGCAGTCGCTCGCCCTGGTCCGCACCCGCAAGGCCGTGGGCGACGGCAGTGATCTGGCCCGGATAGAGCTCCAGCACGTCTTCATCGAGGCGCTGGCCGAGCGGGTCAGCGGCCTGGATCTGTTCGGCAGCCCGAAACGGCTCTACGAGCTGGCCTCCGCCGCCACCTCGGCGGTCACCACCGACAGCGATCTGGCCTCGGTCGCCCGGCTGGCCGGGCTGGGCCGCACGCTGCGCGGCCTGGAGCCGGAGGACCTGCAGCTGATCACCCTGCCGGTCACCACCGACCCGTCCGCCCCCAACCGGGTCGTGCCGCTGGAACCGCAGGCCGGGCAGGTGTGGGACGCGCTGCGCGCCGACCGGCGGGTACCGGCCTCCGCGCTGCGCGGCCCGGTGGCCGGACAGGAGCCGTCGCCCGAGGTCAGCGCCGTGCCGGAGCCGGGGGACGCGGGGGAATAGCGGGGGCCCCGGGGCCGTTTTGAATGACGCGGCCCGGTCCTGGCAGACTGGGACGTCGGCCCCGGTTCACGCGACGCGCACGGCGGAGCGACCCGGCGCCCTCCCGAGATCTAGGAGATGCCTTGAAGCGCGACATCCACCCCGAGTACGTCGAGACCCAGGTGAGCTGCACCTGCGGCAACTCGTTCACCACCCGCTCCACCGTGACCAGCGGGCAGATCCGCGCGGAGGTCTGCTCCGCGTGCCACCCGTTCTACACGGGCAAGCAGAAGATCCTCGACACCGGCGGCCGTGTGGCCCGCTTCGAGGCGCGCTTCGGCAAGAACAAGAAGAAGTAACGCCGACCACAGCGTCGCAGCGCCGGTCCCGGCCGCCCCACGGGGACGGCCGGGACCGGCTGCATGTGCGCTGCGCGCGCCCGCCGCTCACCCGGCCCGGTGCGGTGGCCGGGGGCGGGGCCGCACCCCTTCCCCGGCCACCGGCCCGCGGGACCGGACCG
>NZ_WTLH01000210.1 GCF_011421595.1 Streptomyces sp. YIM 98790
CGGCGGCCCGGGCGCGGCGGGAGCGCGGGCAGGGGGCGCCCCCGGACCGCCGGATGCTCCGTTGACCCGGTCATCGGTGGATGTTAGACAAGACCTGCACGCGCCGCCATGGCCCGTGCACCATGCGCAACGTATGTCATGCCTGGGGAGGTCATCTCGCACCGGCGCCGGCGGCACCGCCGGGCCCGTGGCGCCGGCGGCCGGCCCACCGCATCACTTGCCGGGCTCCCCTGGCCCGCCCCCGCCCGCCTGGGAACCCGCCCGACCGGAGAGACGAGCCAACCGGAAATGCACATCGGCAGCGCACTCGATCAGCTCGGGGACGAGGTCGTCGACCACCGGTTCCGGGGTCTGCCGCCGGACGCCGACGGCCGGACCGTCCGCGGCCTGGCCGCGGAGCGCCGCAATCTGCACAGCGGCGGATTCACCACCCCCGTGCTCACCCTGTCCGCCGAGGCGGTGGAGCACAACCTGCGCTCCATGGAGCGCTTCTGCAGCCGCCACGGCCTGGCCTTCGCGCCGCACGGCAAGACCTCCATGGCACCGCAGCTCTTCCGGCGCCAGCTGGACCACGGGGCCTGGGGCATCACCGTGGCCGTGCCGCACCAGGCCCGGGTGGCCCGCGCCTACGGAGTGCCCCGGATCTTCCTGGCCAACGAGGTGGTCGACGCGGCGGCCCTGGCCTGGATGGCCCGGGAGCTGGACCGCGATCCGGACTTCCGCTGCGTGGTCTACGCCGACTCGGTGCGCGGGGTGCGGCTGATGGACGCCGCACTCACCGCCGCCGGGGCGCACCGCCCGCTGGAGGTGGTGGTGGAACTGGGCGCCGCCGGGGCCCGCAGCGGGGTGCGCACCGCGGCCCGGGCCGCCGAGGTGGCCGACGCGGTCGCCGCCGCCGGCACCCTGCGGCTGACCGGCGTGGCCGGCTACGAGGGGGAACTGGCGGAGGCCGATGCCCCGCGGGTGCGGGCCTGGATGCGGGAGCTGGTCTCGCTTGCCGTGGAGTTCGACAAGGCCGGCCGTTTCCAGCACACCGAGGAGGTCATTGTCAGCGCGGGCGGCAGCGCCTGGTTCGACGTGGTCGCCGAGGTCTTCCAGGAACTGCCCGCGCTCTCCCGCCCGGTCTGCCGGCTGCTCCGCTCCGGGGCCTACATCAGCCACGACGACGGCCGCTACCGCACCGTCACCCCGTTCAACCGGATCCCGCAGGAGGGCTCGCTGCTGCCGGCCTTCCGGCTGTGGACCCAGGCGGTCTCCCGGCCCGAGCCGGGCCTGGCCCTGGTCAACGCCGGCAAGCGGGACGTCGCCTACGATCTGGGCCTGCCCGAGGTGCAGGTGATCCGGGAGCCCGGAGGCCGGATGCGCTCCGGGAAGGGGCTGACCGTCAGCAGGCTGGCCGATCAGCACGCCTTCCTCCGGGGTGCGGAGGAGGTGCTGCCCGAGGTCGGTGACTGGGTGGGACTGGGCATGTCCCACCCCTGCACCATCTTCGAGAAGTGGCCGCTGATCCCCCTGGTGGCCGGGGACGGCACGGTCACCGACTACATCCGCACGGTGTTCTGAAGCCGCCGGGCGCTCACACCCGCCGCTTGAAGGTCCACACCGACAGCGGGGCGAAGACCGCGGCGATGGCGCCCGCCCACAGCAGCGTCTGTATCACCGGGGTGGCCACCGGGCCGCCCAGCATCAGCCCCCGGCAGGCGTCGGCGATGATGCTCACCGGGTTGACGTTCACCCAGGCCTGGAGCCAGCCCGGCATGGTGTCCACCGGCACGAACACGTTGCTGACGAAGGTCACCGGGAACAGTGCCGTGAAGCCGAAGATCTGCACCCGCTCGGCGTCCTTGGCGGTCAGGCCCACCAGCACCGCCACCCAGGAGAAGGCCAGCGCGAACACCAGCAGCAGCAGGACCGTGCCGAGCAGCCCGAGGAAGCCGTTCTCCAGCCGGAAGCCGAGAATCACGCCCACTCCGAGCACCAGCACGATGGACCACAGCTGCTTCACCTGGTCGGCCATGATCCGGCCGGCCAGCGGGGCCCAGCGGGCGATGGGCAGCGACCGCAGCCGGTCGAAGACGCCCTTGGTGAGGTCGGTGTTCAGGCCCTGGCCCACGTAGAGCGTCACGAACAGCATGTTCATCGCGAGCATGCCGGGCAGCATGAAGGTGAGATAGTCGCCGACCGAGCCCGCGATGGCACCGCCGAACACATAGGTGAACAGCAGCACGAACATGATCGGCTGGATGCTGAAGTCGCTCAGCTCCCAGGGGTTGTGCCGGACCTGGACGACCGTCCGCCAGGCCAGGGTGAGACTCTGCCGCACGCCGTCGGCCAGACCGACCCGCTGTGGCAGTTCTCCCTTGGGGGCCGCGGATCCGGCCGGGACAGCCATGGTGCTCATGCCTTGCTCCCTTCGCCGCCAGAGGCGGAATTCCCGGTGTGGTGCATGCCGTTCTCCGGCGGTTCGCCGCCGCCCGCGGTCCGTCCCCCCGCCCCCTCCTCCTCGGCCGGGCGGCCGGTGAGGGAGAGGAACACCTCGTTCAGGCTGGAGCCGCGCAGCGCCAGTTCGGTGACGACCACGCCCTCCTCGTCCAGCCGGCGGACCACCGCGCCCAGCACCGACGGATCGGCCACCGGCGCGGTGACCAGCTTCCCCTTGACCTCCGGTGCCGTCCGGGTGAGCTCGGCCACCGCCGCCCGCACCACGGGCACCTTGGCCTCGTCCAGCGGGCGGACGGCCAGGGTCTGGGCGCCGATCTTCGCCTTGAGCTCGTCCGGGGAACCGCCGGCGATCTTGCGGCCCCGGTCGATCACCACGATCTCCTCCGCCAGCTCGTCCGCCTCCTCCAGATACTGCGTGGTCAGCAGCACGGTGGTGCCGTCGGCCACCAGGGACCGGATCATCTCCCACAGCTCGGACCGGGCCCGCGGGTCGAGACCGGTGGTCGGCTCGTCGAGGAACAGCAGCGGCGGGCGCCCCACCAGGCTGGCGGCCAGATCCAGCCGCCGCCGCATGCCGCCGGAGTAGGTGCCGGCCGCCCGGCCCGCCGCATCACTGAGCTGGAACTGCTCCAGCAGCTCCTTGGCCCGCTGCCGGGCGGCCGGACGGCCGAGACCGAGCAGGCGGCCGATCAGCAGCAGATTCTCGGTGCCGGTGAGCTGCTCGTCCACCGAGGCGTACTGACCGGTGAGACCGATGAGCTGACGCACCCGGTGGGCGTCGCGGACGACGTCGTACCCGCCGACGGTGGCCCGGCCGGCGTCGGCCGGCAGCAGGGTGGCGAGCACGCGCACCACGGTCGTCTTGCCGGCACCGTTCGGTCCCAGCAGGCCCAGCACGGTGCCCGTCCGTACCTCAAGATCCACCCCGCCGAGGGCGGTGGTGTCGCCGAAGCGTTTGACCAGGCCCTCCGCCTGGATTGCCAGCTCCATGGTGCACTCCCTTTCCGCGTTCCCTTCCGAGCATTGCGCGCCCCACTGACAGCCGCGAACGGATTCCCCGCACGGTCCCGCGTGCGGAGCACCGCTGACCTGCGGGAAAAAATTTCTCCGGCCGGCTGCGACATCTTCCCGGGACTGCCGCATCAAAAGAGATGACGGGGCGGGAGCCCGGGGGGTTGACCGGCACTCGCCGGCATCGAAGCGGCAGCAGCCGATGGAGGGGATCACAGTGACACCGATCGAGAGCCCGCAGCCGGACGTCCCGCAGCCGGACGTGCCGTGGGCGGGGGCGTCGCCGCAGGAGCCGGCCCCGCGGCGGTCGCCCTGGCGGCGCCGCGGCGCCATGGCGGCTGCGGTGGCCGCGGTGGCCACGGCGGTGGCCGTCCAGCCGAGCTTCGGCTCCGGCGGGGGAGCGGAGCCGGCGGCCGGGGGGAGTGCCCCGGAGAGCGGCCCGGAGATGATCGAGGCGCTGACCGCGCTGCTCCCGGCCGGCCTGGAGGTCACCGATGTGGAGGCCGAGGGATCCTCCGGCACCGAGGAGCCGTACGTCTGGCTGTCGGCCGACGACGGTGTCCCGGGCGACGGCCTCGGCATGGGTCTCAGCCTCAGCCGCTCCTCCACCGAGGACTGGCGGGCCGACGCCGGCTGCGCCCAGTGGGGCGAGGAGGCCGAGGACGGCATGTCCTGCACCCGGAGCGAGCTGGCCGACGGCTCCATACTCTCGCTGATCACGTGGGAGTACACCGCGGAGGACCGGGAGCCGCTGGACGACGCCGCGACAGCCGGGGACGGCGGCTCCGGAGCGGCGGAAGAGACGGTCCCGGGCGGCTACGAGGAGCCCGGGGAGTGGCCGGAACCGGCCGTCTCCCAGGGCTGGGAGGTGGTGCTGGAGTCACCGGGCGGCCCGGAGTTCGAGAACCCGGGCATGCGCAGCGCCCGGTTCTCCCTCTACCGGGACTTCACCGACGAGGCGGACGCCGAGGGGTACGAGCCGCCGCTGAGCCTGGACGCCATGGCCGGGATCATCCAGGAGCCGGTCTGGCAGGACGTCTTCCGGGCACTGGACGAGAAGTACGGCGAGCCCGAGGAGTGGGTGGAGGAGCCCACCAGCCGGATACCGAGCGCCGCGCTCGGGGAGACCTTCCGCGCACTGGCCCCCCAGGGGCTGGAGATCACCGGCGCCGGCTCCCCGGAGGACGGCCTCGGCTGGACCTCCCTGCTGGTGGACGACGGCAGGGGCGCGGTCCAGGTGGAGATCACCTCCTGGGAGCCCTGGCAGGAGGCGGAAGGCGACTGGGCGGACGAATCCGCCCACGAGTACGAGTACGAGTCCGAGGGAGCAGCGGAGTACGGGGACGCCGGGGAGTGGATCGTCGAGGACTGCGAGGAGGAGGAGACGGCGGACGGCACCTGGGTGACGGTCTGCACCTTCGGCCCCTGGGAGGACGACCCCTCCACCTCCTGGACGGCCGGGGTCCACTACCCGGACGGCGCCTCCCTGGACATCTCGGTGCTGAACGCGCCGGACTGGGAGTCCGGGCCGGTCCGTGACGACTCCCCGCTCACCCCGGAGCAGCTGAAGAAGCTGGTCATGGCCGACGAGTGGCGGCAGCTGTTCGCAGAGCACAGCGCCTCCTGACGGCCTTCCGCCCCGGGCGGGGCTCCGGCCCCGGCCTCCGGCGCGCATCCCGCCCGGTGCTCACCGGAGGCCGGTCCGGGGGGCCGGAAGCGGGCGGCCACAGAGTTCCCGCACCGCGTTCCCGCGCCGGCTGCAACATCCGGGGCGGGCCGGCGCATCGGAACAAGTGGAACGGTGCGTGCGGCAGCGGGTACCGGGGTGGACAAGCGCATGCACGGTGCGGCGCGGGCCGCACACGGGCGGAAACAGTAATCCGAGGGGCGGGAGCGGATGAAGCAGCGGGAGAAGGACTCCTACCTCGACTTCATCCGGCAGCGCAGCGGGCCGTTGTACCGGTCGGCCTGCATGCTGACGGGCGGCGACACCTACCTGGCAGAGGACCTCGTACAGGAGACACTCGGCCGGATGTACACGGCGTGGGGGAAGAGGAAATGCATCGAGAATCCGGCCGGATACGCCCAGACCGTCCTGGTCCGGTGCTATCTGACCCACCGGCGCAGACGCAGCAGCAGTGAGCAGCCGGTGCTGAGCCTGCCGGAGCGGCCGGAGCGCGCGGCGGACGCCCCGCTGCGGGTGACGCTGCTCCAGGCGCTCTCCGCACTGCCCCCGCAGGACCGCGCGGTACTGGTCCTGCGGTACTGGGAGGACCTCAGCATCGAGCAGACCGCCTCCATGATGCGCACCAGCTCCAGTGCGGTGCGCACCCGCAGCAGCCGGGCGCTGGCCAAGCTCCGGGAACGGCTGGGCAGCACCGGATTCACCGAACTGACCGCGCAGTAGGACGGCAGGCACCCGAAGAGGAACGGCCATGACGATCGATCACCAGGACTTCGAAAGAGATCTCGGTGCCATGCTGCGGCAGGTCGGCGAGGGCTTCGAGCCGGACACCCAGCTGCTGGTGGAGGGCGGGCTGCGGCGCGGCCGGGCCCGCCGGTCCCGGCGCCGGGCCGCGGTGCTGACGGGGGCGGCGGCGGTCGCCGCGGTGGGGCTGGCCGTCTCCTACCTGCCCGGCCCCGGCGGCGGCCACGGCAAGGCGTCGGACGGCACGGCACCGCGCACCGGCCCGGAAATGATCGCCGCGCTCAGCGGGATGCTCCCGGAAGGCGTGGAGGTGGCCGGGGTCCAGGGGGACGGCTACGCCACCAGCGACACGCCCTATGTCACGCTCACCCTGACGGAGGGAGCCGATCAGGCCACCCTCTCGCTGGAGCTCTCCCGCTGGGGCGTGGAGGAGCACTGGACGGAGCTGGCCGGCTGCGCCTACTGGGAGGACTGGGGAGCCACCGAGGACGACTGCACCGAACGGGAACTGTCCGACGGCAGCCTGCTCGCGGTCTACGAGTCCGAGTACTCCGACGCGGACAGCACCGAGGACGGGAGCGAGGGGCCCGGCCCCGGTGACGGCGGGCCCGGGCAGGACGCGGAGGAGGAGCTCTGGGCCTCCCACAGCTGGTCGGTGGCGCACACCTCGCCGGGCGGCGACGCCCGGGGAGAGCCGTCGGCGCGGATCGTCGCCGCCGATCTGACCAAGGAGCTCACGGGGACGGCGGACTTCACCGGCTACGAGCCGCTGCTGAGCGTCGCCGAGCTGGAGCGGATAGCCCGGGACCCGGTGTGGCAGTCCGTGCTGGACGAGGTGGACCGGGAGTACGGCCAGCCGGAGTCCTATGCCGCGGGGGAAGGCCCCTCGGGGTCGGCAGGTCCGGAGGAGATCGAGCGGACCCTGCGGTCCCTGCTGCCCCCGGACGTCACCCTGGAGTCCTCCTCGGACGCCGTGGCCGGCAGCGGTGTCTTCGTGATCGGGAACGGCCAGGGCCTGCGGTCCGAGCTCTCTGTCGACACCTGGGACCCGGAATGGACCCGGGAGGACTTCGAGGAGGACATCGCCGGCCAGAGCGGGAACCCGCAGTGCACCGACGAGATCCTGGACGACGGCTCCCTCTCCATCGCCTGCCACTTCCTCCCCGACGGAACCGATGACTGGGAGCTGTGGATGATCTCCCTCTCTTACGCGGAGGGCGGCGGCCTGGGGCTCCATCAGAGCGCGGGGAGCGAGGGCGAGCCGCAGCAGGAGGCGGTGCTGACCGCGGAGCAGCTGGCCGGCATGGCCCTGGACGACAGCTGGCGGGCGCTGGTGGCCGGCTCCGGCGGCGGGTGACGGCCTCTCCCGGCCGGCCGGGGGCCGGGCCGGCCGGGAGGGCATCGGGGCACTGCCGCCGGGGTCTAGGGAAGTCCGTGCACGTGCGGGCCGACCGCGCTGGACCACGCGTTGCCCGCGTGCGCGTCCCAGTTGGTCGACCAGGTCATGGCGCCGCGCAGGTCCGGGTAGGTCCGGTCGGGCCGGAAGGTGCCGCAGCGGGTGCCCCGGGTCAGGCAGTCCAGTGCCCGGTTGACGGTGTCGGGGCCGACGTAGCCGCTGCCCGCGGCGCGCGGCGAGGCCGGGACGCCCAGCCCGACCTGGGAGGCGTCCAGCCCGTTCTCCAGCTGGATGCAGGCCAGGGCGGTGAGGAAGTCCACACTGCCCGAGGAGTACACCTTGCCGTCGCAGCCCAGCATGGAACCGCTGTTGTAGTACTGCATATTGACGACCGTCAGGTAGTCCCGGGTGTTGAGGGCCAGCTTGAAGTACTCGGTGCCGGTGTTCTGCATGTCGATGGTCTGCGGGGCCATGGTGTAGACGAGGCTGTCGCCGGTGGCGGCGTGGATGGCGTCCATGGCCTGGGTCAGGTAGGTGGCGTTGATGCCGTGTTCCAGGTCGATGTCCACGCCGTCGAAGCCGTACTCCGCCATCAGCGCGAGGGTGCTGGACGCGAAGCGCTGGGCCGAGGCCGAGTCGTTGATGATCACGTTGCCGCGTTCACCGCCGACCGAGATGATCACCGACTTGCCCTGGGCCTGCTTGGCGGCGATGTCGTTCTTGAACTCCTGGACGGAGCCGTAGCCCAGCGCCGGGTCCAGCCGGAAGGTGATCTCGCCGGGAAGGGAGGTGGAGTCGGCGAAGGCGACCGCGATGATGTCGAACTGGTCCTGCACATCGCGGAGCTTCTGGATCACCGAGCCGTTGTCGAAATTGTGCCAGTAGCCGGTCAGGGCGTGGCGCGGCACCCGGTTGCCGCCGCCGGAGCGGGGCTGGGTGGTGGCACTGACCGGTGCCGACAGCGCCGATTCGCCGTTTCCGTTCTCCGCGCTGACCCGCAGCTCATAGGTGGTGGCCGGGCTCAGCCCGGTGACCACCGCGGAGGTTCCGGTGACGGTCCGGGACACCTGGCCGTCCACCCGGACGTGGTAGCGCTCCGCCCCCTCGGCCGGCTCCCAGTTTAGGCTGATGCTGGTGGCGGTGGTGCCGCTGACCCGGAGCCCGGTGGGCGCGGGCGGCGGGTCGTCCGGCGGATCGGTCGGGCCGCCGGTGGAGCCGCCGCTGTCCGCGCCGCCCTCGCCGGCCAGCGCCAGATCGTCGGCCCAGTAGGTGCTGGTGCCGTACCAGCCGTGAAGGTAGACGGTCACCTGGTCGGTGGCCGTGCCGGTGGTGAAGGTGAGGGAGAGCTGCTGCCAGTCGCCGGAGCCGGGGGTCCAGGTGGACACGTCCTGACTTCCGGTGCCGGCGGCGCCCAGGAAGGTGTAGCCGCCGCGCACCCAGGCGCTGAGCCGGTACTCCTCGCCGGGCAGGACGCCGACGGTCTGTTCGCAGCGGGCGTGGGACTGCCCGGCCGGGGTGCCGGCCAGGGCGCCGGAGCCGGTGCGCACCGGGCTGCCGGTCGCCGCGGCGGAACCGTCGCAGGACCAGCCGGTGAGCCCGTTCTCGAATCCGGAATTGGTGAGCAGATCGGCCGAGGGGGCCGCGCCGGCCGGGCCCGGCAGCCCGGCCAGCAGCAGGGCGACGGTGGCCGCCACGGCGGCGCCGAGAGCGGCCAGCGGCCGGCGGCGTCC
>NZ_WTLH01000211.1 GCF_011421595.1 Streptomyces sp. YIM 98790
AGCGGGCCGAGCGGGCCGAGCGGGCCGCAGGGCGTCTCACCCGGTCGCGCGCCTGCGGGTGCGGGGAGCCGCCCGGGGTACGGATGATGAACCTTCGTGTACGGAAGGCGTACCGAAGGGACCTGAGATGAGCCGAGCCCGGCACCGGACGGCCCGTACCGCCCTGGCCGCCACCGCGGCCGCAGCGCTGCTGCTCGCCGCCTGCACGGGCAGCGACAGCGGCGGGGAGAACGCCACCGCGAACGCCGCCCCCGTCCAGACCGCCAGCGCCGACCCGGCCGACCGGGGCACCGGCACCGCGGACCTCCCCGCGTCGCTGACCGGCCAGCGCCCCGAGTGGTCCGCGTGCGGCGCCCCCACCGCCGCCCAGGGCGGCGACGCCCGGGCCCCGGGCACCCTGCGGGACGGCACCGCCTGGGAGTGCGCCACCCTCACCGTGCCGCTGGACTACTCCGACCCCGGGGGCAGGACCCTGGAGATCGCCATGATCCGGGCCCGGGCCGCCGAGGAGGGCGGGGAACGCATCGGCTCTCTGCTGTTCAACTTCGGCGGACCCGGCGGCTCCGGCGTGGTCACCCTGCCGGCCTTCGCCGAGGAGTACTCCGCCCTGCGCGAACGGTACGACCTGGTCAGCTTCGACCCGCGCGGCGTCGGCGCCAGCGCGGGCGTGAAGTGCCTGAGCGACAAGCGGCTCGACGAGTACTTCGCCTCCGAACTCGTCCCGGACAATGCGGCGGAGGAACGCGAACTGCTGGACCGCATCCAGACCTTCGCGGACGGCTGCGGCACCGAACACCCCGATCTGCTGCCGCATCTGACCACCACCAACACCGCCCGGGACATGGATCTGATGCGGGAGGTGCTGGGCGACGACGAGCTGCACTACTTCGGCATCTCCTACGGCACCCAGCTCGGCGGCGTCTACGCCAACCTCTTCCCGGAACGGGTGGGCCGGGCGCTGCTGGACGCCGTGGTCGACCCCACCCGCACCGACGCGGAGAGCGCCCTCGGCCAGGCCAAGGGCTTCCAGACGGCGCTGGAGGCCTTCCTGGAGGACTGCGCGCGCGAGGACGACTGCCCGCTGGGCACCGACCCCGGGCAGGGCCAGCAGCGGCTCGTCGAGCTGATGGACGGCCTGGCCGGGGACCCGATGCCCACCCAGAACCCGGACCGCCCGCTGACCCGCTCGCTCGCCTGGAGCGGCATCGCCCAGTCGCTGTACTCCCAGGACTTCTGGCCGTTCCTCACCCAGGGCCTGGAGGACGCCCTCGACCCGGACGACCCCGACGGCACCATCCTGCTGGCGCTGGGCGACGCCATGAACGGACGCGCCTCCGACGGCACCTACTCCACCCTCCAGTCGTCCTTCCTCGCCATCAACTGCGCCGACTCCAGCCTGCGGTACGACACCGGGGACGTGACCCGCCGGCTGCCGGAGTTCCGCTCCGCCTCCCCGGTCTTCGGCGAGGGCCTGGCCTGGTCGATGCTGGGCTGCACCGGCTGGCCGGTGGAGGGCCAGCGCCCGCACCCCGTGGTGGCCGCCGAGGGCTCGGCGCCCATCCTGCTGATGGGCACCACCGGCGATCCGGCCACCCCGTACGAGGGCACCGAGCGCATGCGTGAGGCGCTGGGCGAGGACATCGCCGTGGTGCTCACCTACGAGGGCGAGGGCCATGGCGCCTACTCCAGCGGCAACGCCTGCGTGCAGGACGCGGCCAACGCCTACCTGCTCCGCGGCACGCTGCCCGAGTCCGGCCTGACCTGCGGGTGAGCCGCGCCCCGTGGCCCTCGGCGCCTCCGCCGCGGGGCGGTTCACCACGGTGGCGGGCGCGGCCGCCGGCTGCCCGGGCCGCTGCTCACCCGGTATCCCGCCCGGCGCCGTCGCACACCTGTTCCACGCCCTGCAGGCCGCAGGGCGGTACCCTTCCGGAAGGGACGACGGGGGCCGTCCCGGCGCGGCCGGCGCAACCGCGCCCGGCGGACGGCGGGCGAACCGGCGGGCCGCGGCAGCCGAACCGACCGACCGCGCGGGGGACCATGCACGGACGACGCCCGCTCCAGGGCGCGGCACCGACCGCCGCCCTGCCGGTCCCCGCCCCTGTCCTCGCCCTGGCGCTGGCCATGGTGCTGGCCCTGGTCCCCGCCCTGGCCGCCTGTTCCCCCGGCGCCGCGGGGGACGACGAGCCGCTGGCACCGGGCGATCCCGCTCCCTCCCCGGCCGGGGAGGCGAGGCCCGCGCCCGACGGCTCCCCCTCCCCCTCCCCCGGGGCCGGACTGCCGCCACTGCCCGGGCACGTCACCGGGCAGGAACCCGACTGGACCGACTGCCCGGCGCCCAGCGCGCTGCAGGGCGGCGGCGAGGCGCCCGGCGCCCCCTGGCAGTGTGCCCGGCTCACCGTCCCGGTGGACTACACCGACCCCGGGGGCGAGACCCTCTCCCTGGCGCTGATCCGCATCCCCGCCGAGCGGAGCACCCGCCGGGTCGGCTCGCTGGTGCTCAACTTCGGCGGGCCGGGCGGCTCCGGCGTGGCCGCCCTGCCCCGCATGGAGCCCCTGTTCGGCGCCTTGCGCAGCGGCTTCGACCTGGTCAGCTTCGACCCGCGGGGCGTGGGCGACAGTTCGGGCGTGGTCTGCCGGGACGATGCCGCGACCGACGCGGCGCTCCAGCAGGAGACCTTCCCGGAACATCCCGCCGAGGGCCGGAACTACCTGCTCGGCCGGCAGCGGTACGCCGCGGCCTGCCGGGCCTCCCCCGCCGGCGGGCTGCTGCCGCATCTGACCACCGCCAACACCGCCCGCGATCTGGACCTGCTGCGCGAGGTGCTGGGCGAGAGCCGGCTGCACTACTACGGCGCCTCCTACGGCACCAAGCTGGGCGCCGTGTACGCCGCGCTCTTCCCGGAGCGGACCGGGCGGATGGTGTTCGACGCGGTGGTGGACCCGACCCGCGACCTCACCGGCCGGGCGCTGATCCAGGCCACCGGGTTCCAGACCGCCCTGGACCACTTCCTGGCGGACTGCGCGCGGCGCCCCGGCTGCCCCACCGGCACCTCCGCCGAGCCGGCCGGCCATCACGCCGCCCTGTCCGGGTTCCTGGACGGCCTGGAGGAGCATCCGCTGCCCACCTCCTCCGGCCGGGCGCTCACCGAGCATCTGGCGGTCTTCGGGATCATGGGCTCGCTCTACTCGCCCTCCTCCTGGCCGCGGCTGCGCGAGGCGCTCGACGAGGCCATGCACTCCGGCAGCGGGGACGCCCTGCTGGCCGCGGCCGACCGCTACTACGGGCGGGACGGCCAGGGCCGGTACCGCAATCTGCACGCCGCCAACACCGCCGTCAACTGCGCGGACTTCGCCTCCCGTCCCGGCCTGGAGGCGGTCCGCGCGCACTGGGACGAGTTCCGCGCGGCCGCCCCGGTGCTCGGCGAGTACCTGGTCTGGGATCTGCTGGGCTGCGCCGGCTGGCCGGTGGTCTCCGAGGCCGACCGGCCGGAGGTGGAGGCCGAGGGCGCCCGGCCGATCCTGCTCATCGGCACCACCGGCGACCCGGCCACCCCGTACGCGGGCACCGCACGCATGCGCGAGGCGCTCGGCGGCGAGGAGGCCGGCGTCATCCTGACCTACGACGGCGAGGGCCACGGCGCCTACACCTCCGGCAATTCCTGCGTCGTCGACGCCGTCAACGGCCACCTGCTGTCCGGCACCACGCCGGAGGACGGCATGATCTGTAGCTGACACACGACCCAGGGGGAACTCTGATGCACCACCGCCACCGCCGTCCCGGCCGCCTACGCCGCCGAATACCCGGCGGATGCCGCGCGCCGGTCCTCACCGCCCTCGCCCTGCCGCTGTCCCTGCTCCTCACCGCCTGTTTCTCCGCAGGCCCGGACGAGCCGGAGCCGCCGAAGCCCACCGGCGGCGTCGGCCAGTCCACCCCGGCCGCGCAGGCCTACCCGGGGATGCCGGACGCCATCGCCCAGCAGCGGCTGAACTGGGAGGACTGCGAGGAGCCCACCGTGCTCCAGGGCGGGGGCGAGGACCCGGGCGAGCTGCCCGACGACACCCCCTGGCAGTGCACCACCCTCACCGTGCCGCTGGACTACGACCGGCCGGAGGGCGAGACCATCGGCCTGGCCCTGATCCGGGCGGTCTCCACCGCGGAGGGCACCGACCGGATCGGCTCACTGCTGGTCAACTTCGGCGGGCCGGGCGCCTCCGGGGTGGCCACCCTGCCGGCCTTCGCCGAGGACTTCGCGTCCCTGCGCGACGGCTACGACCTGGTCAGCTTCGACCCGCGGGGCGTGGGCGAGAGCGCGGGCGTGGTCTGCCTGGACGGGGAGGCCACCGACGCCGCCGGGCAGGAACTCGGCTCGATGCCGGACACCGCGGCGGAACTGGAGCTGTACGACCGGCTCAACGAGGAGTTCATCGCCGCCTGCGAGGCCAACTCCGGCGCGGTGCTGCCGCACCTGAACACCGCCAACACCGCCCGGGACCTGGACCTGATGCGCCATGTGCTGGGCGACACCAAGCTGCACTACCTGGGCTTCTCCTACGGAACCGAGCTGGGCGCGGTCTATGCCTCGCTGTTCCCGCAGAACGTGGGGCGGGCCGTGTTCGACGCCGTGGTGGACCCCACCGCCCTGGACACCGCGGCCCACGCCCTGGACCAGGCGGCCGGGTTCCAGCTGGCCCTGGAGAACTACATGGCGGACTGCGCCGCCACCGAGGGGGACGCCTGCCCCACCGGCCCCGGCGGCAAGGAGGGCACCGCACGCCTGGCCGCGTTCCTGGACTCCCTGGCCGACGACCCGATCGCCGGCGACAGCGAGCGGGAGCTGACCCAGAACCTGGCCCTGACCGGCATCGTGGCCACCCTCTACGACGAGGAGACCTGGGAGTACCTGACCCTGGGGCTGCAGGCCGCCATGGAGGAGGAGGACGGCTCCCTGCTGCTGGCCTTCGCCGACTTCTACAACGGCCGCAGCGAGGACGGCCGGTACAGCAACCAGAACGACGCGCACACCACCATCAGCTGCAACGACGACCCGGCCGGGCTCGGCCGGGAGGCCGTGGAGCAGCACCGCGACGAGTTCGAGGCGGCCTCGCCGGTCTTCGGCCCGTACCTGCTCTGGGCGGTGGAGGGCTGCACCGGCTGGCCGGTCACCGCGGACAGCGAGCACTACGAGAAGGTCGAGATCGACGCCACCGGCTCCGCCGAGATCCTGCTGATCGGCACCACCGGCGACCCGGCCACCCCGTACGAGGGCACCGAGCGCATGCGGGACGCGCTGGGCGAGGGCGTCGGCGTCATGATCACCTACGACGGCGAGGGCCACGGCGCCTACGGCAACGACGACTGCATCGACGACGCGGTCGACGAGTACCTGCTGGCCGGCCTCATCCCGCAGGACGGACTCNGGCAACGACGACTGCATCGACGACGCGGTCGACGAGTACCTGCTGGCCGGCCTCATCCCGCAGGACGGACTCGTCTGCGGCTGACCCGCCCGGCCGGAGAGCCCCGCACATGACGGGCCCCGGACGCCTGAGGCGTCCGGGGCCCGATCGCCGGGGCGGAGCCGTCAGTAGACCGGCTTGTGGGGTTCGACGGTGTTGACCCAGCCGATGACGCCGCCGCCGACATGGACGGCGTCGGCGAAGCCGGCGTTCTTCAGCACCGCCAGGACTTCCGCGGAGCGGACACCCGTCTTGCAGTGCAAGACGATCCGGCGGTCCTGGGGCAGATCCTCCAGGGCGCGGCCCATCAGGAACTCGTTCTTCGGGATCAGCCGGGCCCCCGGGATGGCGACGATCTCGTACTCGTTCGGCTCCCGGACATCGATGATGTCCAGCTTCTCGCCGCTGTCGATCCACTCCTTGAGCTGCGCCGGGGTGATGGTGGCACCGGCGGCGGCCTGCTGGGCCTCGTCCGAGACCACGCCGCAGAACGCCTCGTAGTCGATCAGCTCGGTGACCGTCGGGTTCTCGCCGCAGACCGCGCAGTCCGGGTCCTTGCGGACCTTGACCTGCCGGTAGTTCATCTCCAGGGCGTCGTAGATCATGAGCCGGCCGACCAGCGGGTCGCCGATCCCGGCGAGCAGCTTGATGGCCTCGTTGACCTGGATGGAACCGATGGAGGCGCAGAGCACCCCGAGCACCCCGCCCTCGGCGCAGGACGGCACCATACCGGGCGGCGGCGGCTCCGGGTACAGGCAGCGGTAGCAGGGGCCGTGCTCGGACCAGAAGACGGAAGCCTGGCCGTCGAACCGGTAGATCGAGCCCCAGACGTACGGCTTGTTCAGCAGCACGCAGGCGTCGTTGACCAGGTAGCGGGTGGCGAAGTTGTCGGTGCCGTCCACGATCAGGTCGTACTGGGCGAACAGCTCCATCACGTTGGAGGCGTCCAGCCGCTCCTCGTGGATGTTCACCTGCACATACGGGTTGATGCCCAGCACCGTCTCCTGGGCGGAGAGCGCCTTGGGCTTCCCGATGTCCGCCTGGCTGTGGATGATCTGGCGCTGGAGGTTCGACTCGTCGACGACGTCGAATTCCACGATGCCGAGCGTTCCGACGCCGGCCGCGGCCAGGTACATCAGCGCCGGCGAGCCCAGGCCGCCGGCACCCACGCACAGCACCTTGGCGTTCTTCAGCCGCTTCTGCCCGTCCATCCCCACGTCCGGGATGATCAGGTGGCGTGAGTACCTGCGGACCTCGTCTACGGTGAGCTCGTCGGCCGGCTCGACCAGGGGTGGCAGCGACACGGGGACTCCGTTGGTAAGGGGACACAGGTTGTCGTCTCCGCGTAACACTGCCACGCCCGATCTCATTCCGAGACACCCGTACCGACGCATGAGACGAATCTGTCCCAGTAGCCGGGCAGTGCGGCCCAGGGGTCGGTGCCGGCACGGCCGGGCCGGACGCCGCCGGTGCGGACGGTGCCGCCGGTGCGGTCGGTGACGAAGACCGAGCCGGCGCCCTCCCGGCCGGCCGTCCGCAGCACCTGCGGCAGGGCGGGCTCCGGCACCCCGTGCACCAGGTGGCAGAACCGCGCCGCCGGATAGCGCCGGGTCCACTCCGGGGCCCGGTAGCAGCGGTACTGCGCCCAGCTCCCGCGGAAGGTGACCAGCTGCCGCACGCCCGGTATCCGGGCATACCCGGCGTGCGGATGCCGGCCGTCCGCGCCGGTGTGGTGCCCCAGCACCAGCCGGGCGCCCGGCCGCAGCACCGTCAGGGTGCGGGCCAGCGCGGCCGTCCGGTCCAGCTCCTCCGGCCCGCCCGGGCAGGCGTCCAGCAGAAAGCCGTCCACCCGGTACCAGGACACGTAGCGGTGCGCCTCGGCCACCAGCTCCCGGTACGGCCGCGCCCCGGACTCCAGGCCGAGCAGGCCCAGCACCCGGCGCCCGCAGACCCGCAGCCGGGCCGCGGCCGTCCCGAGGAACGGATCGGGGCGGATGCCCGGCCCGCCGGCCGGACCGGACGCGCCGAGCACCGCCCAGTCCAGCGGCAGTCCGGGCCGCGTCAGTTCGGCCCACTCCAGCGGCGCCAGCAGGGGATGGCCGAAGCCCGGCACCGCCACGGCCCGCGGGCGCCCCTCGGGAGGTCCGGGCCGGGGGGCGCGACGGAGGCGGCGGGCAGGGCCGCCCGCCCCGCCGCCCGCCCGGGGCCAGGACGGCCGCGGCGGGGTCCGCAGGGGCGTGCCCGGTCTCACATCCGGCATGCCGCCTCCATCCAGATGTCGCCCAGCGACTCCTCCAGGGTGATCCGCGCCCGCCAGCCCAGCCGGTCCCGGGCCGAGCGCACGTCCGCCTGCTGCCAGGCCCCGCAGCCGTCCGGGTACGGCGGGTGGTGCGGCGGCCCGGCGGCCGGTCCCGGACCGTGTCCGCGCCCGTCGTCCGCCCGCTGCGCGGGCAGCACGGAGGCCGGGCCGGCGTCGAGTTCGTGCAGTGCTCCGGTGAACCCGGACAGCCGGGAGAGCGTGACCGCGGCCTCGCGCAGCCGCACCGCGTGCCCGCTGCCGATGTTCACCACGCCCTGGGCGCCGGACAGGGTGGCGGCGTGCACCGCCCGGGCGATGTCGCGGACGTCCACGAAATCCCGCTGCACGCCCAGCCCGGTGAGCTTCAGCTCGGTGTCGCCGTGCTGCATGGCCCGGCGCAGCGAGTCCGCCAGCCGGCCCAGCGGCGAACCGGCCGGGGTGCCGGGGCCGGTCGGGGAGAACACCCGCAGCACGATGGCATCCAGCCCGGAGCCGAGCACGAGTTCGGAGGCGGCCAGCTTGCTCACCCCGTAGGGGCCGCCGGGCCGGGGCGTGGCGTCCTCGGTGAGGGACGAGCCGGGCTGCGACGGGCCGTACTCGGCGGCGCAGCCGATGTGCACCAGCCGGGCACTGCACCGGCTGCGGCGCAGCGACTCGCAGACCGTGGCGGTGGCCACGGTGTTGTGCCGGATCAGCTCGGCGGCGGTGCCCCGGATGGCGCCCGCGCAGTTGACCACCACACCGGGGTGGACGGCGTCCAGGAACCGGGTCAGGGCGCCGGGGCTGCCGGTGGCCAGGTCGAACCGGACGTCGGCGTCGTCCCCCCGGCCGAGGGCGGTGAGGTGGACGGCGGGATCGGCAAGAAGCCGGTCGGCGACGAAGCGGCCGATATACCCGCTCGCGCCGAGCAGCAGCACTCTCATGGGTGGTACTCCTTCATGACGTTCAGGGTGTTCATGGCGTTCATGGCCTGGGTCCGCGCGCGGGGGAGCACGCACCGCCCGGACGGTCGGAGAAGTCGGTGGCCAGGGCGCCGAAGTCGGCGGCGAAGCCGGCGGCGGGCGCCCGGCCGGCCGGGGACCCGGAAGGGCACCGGGACGGCGACGGCGACGGGGAACGGCGGCGGCCGCGCCGGATGCCGCCCGGGCCCTCCCCGGCGG
>NZ_WTLH01000212.1 GCF_011421595.1 Streptomyces sp. YIM 98790
CGCGGCGCTGGGCCTGGCCGCGGGGCGGCGCAGCCGGGCGGCGGCGGCCGTGGCCGGGGCGGCGCTGCTGCTCGGTTCCGCGGCGGGCCGGTTCGGCATCTTCCACGCCGGAATCGCCTCGGCCGAGGACCCCCGGTACACGGTGCTGCCGCAGCGCGAACGCCTCCGGCAGCGCACCGCCGCACCCGCCTGATGCCACCGCCCGCCGCGCACCGCTCCGCCGCCGCATCCACCCGCCGCATCCACCGCCCGCGGGGAGGCCACGGCGGCGGCGCGGTGCCGTCAGGCGGGGCCGGGCGGGGGGCGGAGGGGCTCCCCCGGCGCCCGTGCCGCCGCGTCGCGCTCCTCGTCGCCGATCCACCGCCAGGTGGTGCCCGCGGCGATGAGCCCGACCGGCAGCATGCCCACGATCATCGCCAGGCCGGCCGCCGCGTGACCGGCCGCGATCAGGCCCACGGCCGGCAGGTCCAGCAGCGGCATGGCCAGGAACAGGTACAGGCACCGGCCAGGGCCGCCGAGGCGGTGCCGCCCCGCTGCCGCCCCCACCGCCGGCAGCCAGAACAGCACGCAGGCGGCCGGCAGCGCCGCCTCCGGCAGCCACCGTGCGGCCGCCGCCGTCCCGTGGTGGCCGGGCACCGCCATGCCCAGCACCACCACCGCGTGCACCAGGACGAACAGCGGGAACGACACCCCGGCGGGGACCGCCAGCCGCGGCCACACCGCCCAGCGGCGGGTCGCCAGCAGTACCCCCGGCACCCCGGCGGACAGGAACAGCGCCCACGCCCCCATGGTCACCGCGCCGGTCACGACCGCGCCGCCAGCGCCGCCAGGACCGCCGCCACCGCCAGCACCGGGAGGGCGAACGCCAGCATCCACCAGCCGTACACCGCGGTCAGCCCCAGCAGCGCGGCGCCGGCCGCGGCCGGCAGCACCGCGGCGGTGCTGCCGGTCGCCAGCCGGTAGTGCCGGTGCTGTTCCGGTCCGCGCCGCGAGGCCACCAGCACCGCCGCCGTGGCTCCGGCGAGCAGCGCCAGGGACCCGGCCCACAGCCACAGCGCCACCGCCCCCTCGCCGTACAGGGCGAGCACCGCGAACAGCAGCCCGTTGAACAGCGTCCAGCCGGCCACCACCAGGAACGCCGGATGTCTAGTCGGCACGGCCGTCCTCCGCCCGCTCCCGAAGCCGGCGCTGCCGCAGGTCGTACAGCGGGGCGTAGCTGGTGACCGGCGGCAGCGGGCGTTCCGGGGTGAAGTTCAGCCGCGGCGGCGGCGAGGTGGTCGCCCACTCCAGGGTCTGGCCCTGCCAGGGGTCGTCCCCGGCCGGCCGGGGGAAGCGCAGCGAGACGTAGACGTTGTAGAGGAAGACCAGCATCGCCACGGCCAGCAGTGCGGCCCCGATGCTGGCCAGCAGGTTGAGCGTGCCGAAGCCGTCGAACTCCGCATAGGACACGATCCGCCGCGACATGCCCTCGTGGCCGAGGAGGAACATGGGCAGGAAGGTCAGGTTGGTGCCGGCCACCAGCAGCCAGAAGTGCGCGTGGCTGAGCCGCTCGTGCAGCATCGCCCCGGTCACCTTCGGGAACCAGAAGTAGAAGGCCGCGAACAGCCCGAAGGCGCTGCCGGCGAAGAGCACGTAGTGCAGGTGGGCGACGACGAAGTAGCTGTCGTGGGCGTGGTAGTCGATCACCGGGGTGCCGACCATGATGCCGGTCAGCCCGCCGATCAGGAACTGCGGGATGAACGCCAGCGCGAACAGCATCGGGGGGCGGAACACCAGCCTGCCGCCCAGGACCGTGCCGAGCAGCGCGAAGTACTCCACCCCGGCGGGCACCAGCAGGGCGATCGAGGTCAGCGAGTAGTAGTCGTTGGCGGCCTGGCCGGTGGTGAACATGTGGTGGCCCCACACGCTCATCGACAGCCCGGCGAAGACCAGCAGCGACAGCACGGTGAGCCGGAAGCCGAAGAAGGGCCGCCGGGCGAAGGTGGCCAGCACCTCCCCCACCGCCGCCAGGTAGGGGAAGAACATCACGTACACCACGGGGTGCCCGTAGAACCAGAACAGGTGCTGGTAGCCGATGGTCCACAGGTTCGAGTCGAAGACCGCGGGATCGGCCCGGCCGATGCCGAGCAGCACCAGGGCGGCCAGCAGCGCGGGGAAGGAACCGATCACCATCAGGGTCGTCGCCACCATGGACCAGGAGAACAGCGGCATGCGCAGCATGGTCATGCCCTCGGCCCGCTTGCGCAGCGCGGTCCACAGCACCGCCCAGCCCATCAGGATCACGCCGGTGGTGGCCAGGAACACCCCGGCCAGCCACATGTCGGAGCCCAGCCCGGGGCTGTACCGCGCGTCGGCCAGCGGCGGGTAGGAGAACCAGCCGGCGGCGTGCGCGCCGAGCGGGGTGACGAAGCCGGCCAGCATGATGACCGCGCCGGTGACGTACAGCCAGTAGCCGAGCAGGGTGGTGCGGGGCAGGGCGATGTTGGGCGCGCCGATCTGCAGGGGCACCAGATAGACCCCGAGGCCGATCGCGAACGGCGTCATGACCAGGTAGATCATGCCCGAGCCGTGGATGGTGAACAGCTGGTTGTACACCGCGGAGCCGAGGNTGGTTGTACACCGCGGAGCCGAGGAAGTCCGACTCCGGCCGGGCGAGCTGGGCGCGCATCAGCAGCGCCAGCACCCCCAGCAGGAACATCAGCGCCAGGGAGGTGCCCAGGATCAGCAGGCCGATCCGCTTGTGGTCGGTGGACAGCAGCAGGGACCGCCCGGAGGGCTGGGCGGCGGGCCCTGGCCCCTCGCCGGGCGGCCGTTCCCTGCCGGGCGCCGCCAGCGTCATCCGGCACCGCCTTCCGGGTCCGCGGGCCGGGCCGGCCGCGGCATCAGGCGGCCTCCGCCGGGAGGTCCTGGCCGGACCCGCCGTCCTGCGCGGCGAGCAGCCAGGCGTCGTACTCCTCCGGCGGGACGGCCTGCACCCAGAAGTCCATGACGTGGTGCCGGTGGCCGCAGAACTCGGCACAGTGGCCGATCCACCGCCCCTCGCGGTCGAAGCGCAGCGTGAAGCTGTTCCGGTGGCCGGGGAAGGCGTCCATCTTGTAGCGCAGATCCGGGACCCAGAACGAGTGGATGACGTCGTGCGAGGCCAGCTCCAGGCGGACGTCCCGGCCGGTCGGCACCACCAGGGTGGGCAGGTCGTCGTCGCGGCAGGTGGCCCGCGCCGTGACCGGCTCGGCGTCCGGCCGCGGGTGGGTGAACTCCCAGCACCACTGGAAGGCGGAGACCTCCACCCGCAGATCGGCCGGCCGGTCCTCGTCCCGGTTCTGCTCCCGGTGGGCCAGCGCGGTGTAGATCACCAGACCGGCCGCCACCGCGGCGAGCGTGCCGGCGTAGAAGAGTTCCACCGGCTTCCACTCGCGCCGCCCGGAGACGGCGAGCCCGGGGCGCGCCCGGCGCCGGACCACGGCGAACAGCAGCGCGCCGAGCACGAGCACGAACACCGCGAGAGCGATGACCGTCTCCACGGCGAATACCTCGTCGAAGACGCTGCGCCGGTGCACGGCTCTCCCCTTCCTCCCGTCCTTCCCGCGGCGGGCCACCGCCCGACCCTAGAGGCCGTGTCCGGCGCCACCGAGCGGACACACCGTGGCGCCGCACACCCGCTCCGGCGGCAGCCGTACATCCCGCTTTCGGACCACAGTGACGTTTTGTCCCCACGGGGCCGGGTACACAGGGTGACCGGACAGCTCTCCACGGGTTCTCACGGGTTCCCACGGGTTCCCACGGATGTCCCCCGTGAGTTCGGACGGAAGGCAGGGACCAGATGGGCGCTCGGACCTGGATCTCGTCATGGCCGGTCTACCGGCAGCTCACCGGCGGCGACCCGCTCGGCCGCGGAGAGGCGGCGAAGAGCCGGGACACCCGGCTGCTGCGGGCACGCACCCGGACCGCCGACAAGGTGGTCAAGTCGGTCTGCCCGTACTGCGCGGTGGGCTGCGGCCAGGACGTGTATGTGCAGGACGGCCGGGTCACGCAGATCGAGGGCGACCGGGACTCGCCGGTCTCCCGCGGACGGCTGTGCCCCAAGGGCGCGGCCAGTCTGCAGCTCACCACCGGTCCGGCCCGCGAGCACCGGGTGCGCTACCGCCGCCCGCACGGCACCGACTGGGAGGAACTGGACCTGGACACGGCGATGGACATGATCGCCGACCGGGTGATCGCCGCCCGCCGGGAGGGCTGGCAGTGGGAGCAGAACGGTCTGCGCACCCGGCGCACCCTGCGGTTCGCCAGCCTCGGCGGCGCCACCCTGGACAACGAGGAGAACTACCTCATCAAGAAGCTGTTCACGGCGCTCGGGGCGGTGCAGATCGAGAACCAGGCCCGTATTTGACACTCCTCCACCGTCCCCGGTCTGGGGACCTCGTTCGGGCGCGGCGGCGCCACCACCTTCCAGCAGGACCTGCAGAACTCCGACTGCATCGTCATCCAGGGCTCCAACATGGCCGAGTGCCATCCGGTGGGCTTCCAGTGGGTGATGGAGGCCAAGGCCCGCGGCGCGAAGGTGATCCATGTCGATCCGCGTTTCACCCGCACCAGCGCGCTGGCCGACGTCCATGTCCCGCTGCGCGCGGGCACCGACATCGCCTTCCTCGGCGGGATCGTCCACTACGTCCTGGAGCAGGAGAAGTACTTCCGCGAGTACGTGGTCGCCTACACCAACGCGCCCACGATCCTGGGCGAGGAGTACCGCGACGCCGAGGACCTGGACGGCGTCTTCGCCGGCTTCGACGCGGAGCGGCGCACCTACGACAACGGCGCCTGGCAGTACGAGGGCATGGAGGTGCAGGCCGCGTCCGGGCAGCGGGAGCAGGAGTACCTGGCCCGCACCGGCGGCGGCGAGTCGGTGGCCCGCTCCGGCCACGGCGAGGCGCACGGCTCCGGCGGGGCCGCACTCGGCGCCGGCGAGCCCGAGCGGGACGAGACGCTGAGCCATCCGCGGTGCGTGTTCCAGGTGCTGCGCCGGCACTTCGCCCGCTACACCCCGCAGGCCGTGGAGCAGATCTGCGGGGTGCCGCAGGACACCTTCCGCACCGTGTGCGAGCTGATCACCGGCAACTCCGGCCGGGACCGCACCACCGCCTTCGCCTACGCGGTCGGCTGGACCCAGCACACCGTGGGCGTGCAGTACATCCGCACCGCGGCCATCCTGCAGAGCCTGCTGGGGAACATCGGCCGGCCCGGCGGCGGCATCCTGGCGCTGCGCGGCCACGCCTCCATCCAGGGCTCCACGGACATCCCCACCCTGTTCAACCTGCTGCCCGGCTACCTGCCCATGCCGCACGCGCACGAGCAGCAGTCCCTGCGCACCTACGTGGGCGCGGAGGCGGCCCGCAAGGGCTACTGGGGCAACATGGGCGCCTATCTGGTCAGCCTGCTCAAGGCGTACTGGGGCGACGCGGCCACCGGGGAGAACGACTACTGCTTCGACTACCTGCCCCGGCTGACCGGCTCGCACAGTTCCTACGAGACCGTCGTGGCACAGATCGAGGGCACCTGCAAGGGCTACTTCCTGATGGGCGAGAACCCGGCCGTGGGCTCCGCCGACGCCCGCATGCAGCGGCTGGGCATGGCGAACCTGGACTGGCTGGTGGTGCGGGACTTCTCCCTGATCGAGTCCGCCACCTGGTGGAAGGACGGGCCGGAGATCCGCACCGGGGAGATGCGCGCCGAGGACATCGGCACCGAGGTGTTCTTCCTGCCGGCCGCCGCGCACACCGAGAAGGACGGCACCTTCACCAACACCCAGCGCATGCTCCAGTGGCACCACCGGGCCGTGGAGCCGCCCGGAGACGCCCGCAGCGACCTGTGGTTCATGTACCACCTGGGCCGTCGCATCAGGGAGAAGCTGGCCGGCTCGACCGACCCGATGGACCGGCCGGTGCTGGATCTGACCTGGGACTATCCCGTCCACGGGCCGACGGAGGAACCGAGCGCCGAGGCAGTGCTCCAGGAGATCAACGGCCGGGACGCGCAGGGCCGCCCGCTCGCCTCCTACCAGCAGCTCAAGGACGACGGCTCCACCTCCTGCGGCTGCTGGATCTACTGCGGGGTCTACGCGGACGGCGTCAACCAGGCGGCCCGCCGCAGGCCCGGCAGCGAGCAGAGCTGGGTGGCCCCCGAGTGGGGCTGGGCCTGGCCGGCCAACCGCCGCATCCTGTACAACCGCGCCTCGGCCGATCCGGAGGGCAGGCCGTGGAGCGAGCGCAAGGCGCTGGTGTGGTGGGACGCCGACGAGGGCCGCTGGACGGGCCACGACATCCCCGACTTCTCCCCCGCCAAGGCGCCGGACCATGTGCCGCCGGAGGGCGCGACCGCCGAGGAGGCGCTGGCCGGCACGGACGCCTTCATCATGCAGGCGGACGGCAAGGCGTGGCTGTACGTGCCGACCGGCCTGGTGGACGGCCCGCTGCCGACCCACTACGAGCCGCAGGACTCACCGTTCGCGAATCTGCTGTACCACCGGCAGCGCAACCCGGCGCGGCAGCTCCCGGCCCCGCACCCGGACAACAGCTACCACCCCAGCGGCGGCGAGCCGGGCGCGGAGGTCTTCCCGTACGTGCTCACCACCTACCGGCTGACCGAGCATCACACCGCGGGCGGCATGTCCCGCTGGCAGCCGTATCTGTACGAGCTCCAGCCGGAGCTGTTCTGCGAGGTGTCGCCCGAGCTGGCGGCCGAGCGGGAGCTGGAGCACATGGGCTGGGCCACGGTGGTCACCGCGCGCGGCGTGGTCGAGGCCCGGGTGCTGGTCACCGACCGGGTGTCGCCGCTGCGGGTGCAGGGCCGGACCCTGCACCAGGTGGGGCTGCCCTATCACTGGGGTCCCAACGGGCACAGCCGCGGGGACGCCGCCAACGAACTGGTGCACCTGTCCCTGGACCCGAACACCCATATCCAGGAGACCAAGGCGCTCACCTGCGACATCCGGCCGGGGCGCCGGCCGCGCGGCCCGGCGGCCCGGGAGCTGGTGCAGGGCTACCGGGAGCGGGCCGGCATCACGCTGGACACCGGCCGGGGGCCGTAGCCGGGCCCGGCGGGACTGCCGCGGCCGGCGGCCGGCGGACGGCAGCCCGCGGACGGTCAGCGGACCAGCAGGGCGGGCCCGGCCGGCTCCACCAGCTCGCCGATGACCGGGGCGCCCGGCACCTCGCCCGCCACCAGCAGGCCGCCGGAGGTCTGGGCGTCCGCCAGCAGCAGCCGGGCCTCCTCGCCGGTGCGGCCGAAGTCGCAGTGCGGCGCCACCCAGCCGAGGTTGCGCCGGGTGCCGCCGCTGACATAGCCGTCCCGCACGGCCTCCCGGGCGCCCGCCAGATACGGGACGGCGGCGGCGTGCACCACGGCGGTGACTCCGGAGGCGCGGGCCAGCTTGTACAGATGGCCCAGCAGGCCGAACCCGGTGACGTCGGTGGCGCAGCGGCAGCCGGCCTCCAGGGCGGCGGCCGCCGCGTCCCGGTTCAGCCCGGCCATGACGGCCACCGCCTCCGGGAAGACCTCGCCGGTGGCCTTGTGCCGGTTGTTCAGCACGCCCAGGCCGAGCGGCTTGGTCAGGGACAGCGGGAGCCCGGGCCGTCCGCGGTCGATGCGCAGCAGCCGCTCCGGGTCGGCGGTGCCGGTCACCGCCATGCCGTACTTGGGCTCGGTGTCGTCCACGCTGTGCCCGCCGGCCAGCGGGCAGCCGGCCAGGGCGGCGGTGTCCCGGCCGCCGCGCAGCACCTCGCGGGCCAGTTCGGCGGGCAGCCGGTCGCGGGGCCAGGCCAGCAGGTTGACGGCCAGCAGCGGGGTGCCGCCCATGGCGTAGACGTCGGACAGCGCGTTGGCGGCGGCGATCCGGCCCCAGTCGTAGGGATCGTCGACCACCGGGGTGAAGAAGTCGGCGGTGGCCACCGCCGCACCGCCGCCGGGGAGGGCGGCGACCGCGGCGTCGTCGCCGTGTTCCAGGCCGACCAGCAGGCCCGGCGGGGCGGTGCCGTGCAGCCCGGCGACCAGGTCCTCCAGTTCGCCGGGCGGGAGCTTGCAGGCGCAGCCGCCGCCGCGGGCGTACTGGGTGAGCCGGATCGCGGTTCCCGCCGCCGGTTCGCCGGTGAGGGTCATGCCGTTTTTGTCCTTCCGCTCGGTGTGCTGCTCCGCGTGGGGTGCTTCCGTGTGGAGGTGCTTCCGCGTGGAGGTGCTTGGTCCCGGACACGCCGGGCGGATCGCCGGGGGCCGGGGCGCGGGGCGCGGTTTGATGGGAGGGCGGCCGACGGCCCGGAGGCGTGCGGGTGCCTGGTGGCCCTCCCGGTCTTCAAAACCGAGGTGCCCGAGGTTCTCGGGCAGGCAGGTTCGATTCCTGTCCGCCTCCGCCGGCCGCGGCCTCCGCCGCGGGCGGGCGGCAGACGCGCCGGATGTCGTCCAGCCGGGCGGTCCAGCCGCGCAGGTCCAGATGCTCCAGCAGCGGCACGGCCACCCGCCGCGTGGTGTCCAGTGCCCGGCGGGCCTCGCTGACGGTGAACGGCTGTTCCAGCGCGGCCAGAATCCGGGCCGCCCGGGCGTCCGCCCCGGGCAGCAGCACGACGCCCTCGGCGATCCGCAGCAGCGCGCCCGCCCGCACCGCGGCGGCCAGCGCGGCCCGGCCCAGGCCCAGCGCGGCCAGCCGGTCCGCCTCCGGGGCCCGGAACGGCGCCCGTGCCAGCTCGTCGTGGAGCGTCCGCACCGCCCGGTGCAGCGGCGGCGGCAGCGACCGGCCTGTGGCGGAGCCGTAGAGCCTGCCCCCGCGGTGGTGCAGCGGCGGCCCGGGGGCCGTGGCCAGCGCCGCCACCAGGGCCCGGTCCGGCAGGCCCAGCAGCCGCCGGGCGGCCTCGGCGGGCAGCC
>NZ_WTLH01000213.1 GCF_011421595.1 Streptomyces sp. YIM 98790
CCCGCGAGGCGGCCCGTCGCGACATCACCCGATATATCGAACACTGGTACAATCACAGACGACTTCACTCGGCCATCGGCTATCGACCTCCACGCGAGGCGCACGCCGACCACCAGCGCCTCCAACTCGCCTCATGAAATAACCCGGTTACATCCCTGTCCGGAAAACGCGAGACCCCTCAATGTCCTGGCAGGCGCCACACCGGTCCTCGTTCACAACAGCAACTGCCCCGGTATCGGCCGCGAATTGATTGGTAGGAAAGAGCAGTTCCATATCATTCACGGTGACAGAACGGGTGGCGGTCATAAGTGGCCGGGACAGCCTGGGAAGACCGTGTTTCCGCGCGGCTGGGACACCGACAAAATTCTCGACAGCATTGTCGACGTGGCGACTAGTCCCAACAGCGTTAGGACGCAGCAGACAGGCCGAGCTGGAGCCCTGTACACGAGGAACGGGGATCCGTCGCGGTGGAAGGTTGAAGGAGTAGTGGACGGCGTGAACATCAGGGTCATTTATGAACCTGCAACGGACCGGATTGTGACCGGTTTCCCGTACCGGCCCTGATGGAGGCACCGTGGAAGCTGTAGAGTACGCCGCCAAGATCGAAGAACTACTAGAGGAATCTCCCATCACTGCGCCTTCGGTTGCAGTCGACGTGCGCGACCTTCTGACGGCCGGAGAGTTTGCCCTAGCTTTCGACACCATGTGCTCATGGATTTACGAGGACGAGTTGTCGATTAGCGAGGAGTACTACGAGCGGCTTGTCCGGCTGTCGGAAGATCTTGGATCTCGCGATCTAATCACGCGAATGCGTGAGCTGGTAACGGGATAATCGAGTTCCCGACGCTTTGAATTGGGTCGCGTCGTGATCGTCTGATGCGACTCGGATCGGAGTGAGCGACCGCAAATCTGAAGCCCCGCCAGGTGCGTCCTGGCGGGGCTTCTGCGTGGGGTGACGGCAGTAATTGACGGCAACGTCAGCGCACGAGGGCGGCGCAGGGTGGCGGTTCGTCGCCGTCGACCGTCCCGGTGGCTTCCGGGCCGGTGAGCGCGGTGCCAAGGGCATCGATGGCGTTCNCGTCCCGGTGGCTTCCGGGCCGGTGAGCGCGGTGCCAAGGGCATCGATGGCGTTCCGCTGGAGGCGGAGTCGGACGTGGGCGTAGACGGTGGCGGTGACGCCGATGTGGGCGTGTCCGAGGAGTTCCTTGATGACGACGAGTTCGACGCCCTGTTCCAGGAGCAGGGTGGCCGTGGAGTGCCTGAGGTCGTGGAAGCGGATGCGGCGGAGGCTGGCCTTGCGCAGGAGCGTGGTGAACGCGCGGGTGAGGTTGGTCGGGTCGATCGCTCCGCCCTGCGTGGTGGCGAACACGTGCCCGCTGTCCTGCCACGTGGTGCCTGCGGCTTCCCGTTCGCGCTGCTGCTGCTCGTGGTGGTGCTTCAGCGAGTGGAGGCAGCGGGTGGGGAGGGCGATGCGGCGTTCGGAGGCCCGGGTCTTGGTGGGCAACGTGGTGAGTCCGGCGTTGCTGGTGCGCTGCAATGTGCCGCGGACGGCAGCGGTGCCCCGATCAAGGTCGAGATCTTCCCAGCGCAGGCCGAGGAGTTCGCCCTTGCGGAGTCCGGTGTGAAGGGCGAGTTCGAACAGGGCATGGAGCCGGTGACCCTGGGCCGTGGTGAGGAGTCGGCGGGCTTCGTCGGTGGTGAGGGGTTCGAAGCGTCGGGGCCGTGGGGNCCAGCGCAGGCCGAGGAGTTCGCCCTTGCGGAGTCCGGTGTGAAGGGCGAGTTCGAACAGGGCATGGAGCCGGTGACCCTGGGCCGTGGTGAGGAGTCGGCGGGCTTCGTCGGTGGTGAGGGGTTCGAAGCGTCGGGGCCGTGGGGTGCCGGTGCGGACGTTGCGGGCGACGTTGCGCGGGATTTCCTCTTCGCGGACGGCGTGTTCCAGGGCGGACTTGAGCACGGAGTGGATGTAGGTCAGGGTCAGCGGAGAGAGCCGCTTGGAGCAGCATGATCCGGTGGCGCAGCAACGGGGCTCATCACGCCGGGCATCGGTGCCGCGTGCGCAGCACTGGCAGGTGGTGCGGAGCTGGTTGAGCCAGGTGCGGACGTCCTTGGCGGTGAGCTTGGTGAGCTTCTTCTTGCCCAGGCCGGGGATCAGGTACCGGTCGACGCAGGCGGCGTATCGCGTGTGGGTGTTCTCGCGTAGCTGGTGGACAGCGACGTTCTCCAGCCAGTACGTCAGGTACGCGGCCACGCTGCCCTGCGCGGAGGGCACGGGGAGGCCGCGGTTGCTGGCGGCGATCTTCTCGGTGAGCTTGGCCAGGGCCTCCTTCCGGGTGCTGCCGTAGACGCGAACGCGCTTGCGAGTGTTGCCGGGAGCGCGGACGTATCCAGCGGTCTCCCAGCGGCTGTCCTTGCGCTGGTAGACGGTCCCGTCGCCGTTGGCTCGGGTACGGCGGGAGGCGGGGCTGTCGCGGGGCGTGGTCATCAGGCGGCGGCTTCCTGTTCGAGGCGGGTGCGGATGAAGTCGGTCAGCGCGTGGGCGGGGGTGCGGCGGGCGCGGCCGAGGGTGATGGACGCGAGCTGGCGGGTGCGGAGCAGGTCGTAGACGGCGGAGCGGACGAGTTGGAGCCGGGCCATGACCTGGGGCACGGTCAGCAGCTTTTCCGGCGTACTCAGTCCCCGCCGGGTCGGGGCGGGTTCCTGCGCGTTCATCCGCAGCCCTCTTCGGCGATGAACCGGCGTTCCAGTTCCCGGCGGGAGAACACCCACACCCGCTACGCCGCCGCCATCCGCCTCCACCTCAACCCCGGGCTCGGCGTCAAGAAGCTCGCCCGGCTCACCATCCGCGACGTGCGCACCTTCCTCGGCGGGCTGCGCACCGCCTGCCAGTGCTGCGCCCAGAAGCGGGACTCCGTCCGGCGATCCTGCTGCGCCATCGGCCATTGCTGCGGAAAGCGGCTCTCGCCGCTGACCGTGACGTATGTCCATGCGGTCCTCAAGTCCGCGCTGGAACACGCCGTCCGCGAGGACGAACTGCCGCGCAACGTCGCCCGGAACGTCAAGACGACCACGCCACGCCCCCGGCGTTTCCAGGCCTTCACCGCCGCCGAAGCCCGCCAGTTCCTCCAGTCGGCCGGCGCCGACCGGCTTCACGCTCTGTACGAACTCGCCCTGCGCACCGGACTCCGCAAGGGCGAACTCCTCGGACTCCACTGGGAAGACCTCAACATGGACAGCGGCACCGCCACCATCCACCGTTCCCTCCAGCGCACCCGCAGCCAGGGCCTGACCGTCCTGAACACCAAGACCCTCGCCTCGGAACGCCGCATCGCCCTACGCCGCATCGCCCTCCCCACCGAATGCATCAACTCCCTCAAGATCCACCAGGAACAGCAGCAGGAAGAGCGCCAGGCAGCCGGAACGAGCTGGATGGACAACGGGCGTCTTCACCACCCCGAAGGGCAGGCCGCTCGACCCTGGCAACCTCAACCGCCGCTTCCGCCGCCTCCTCCACAGCGCCGGACTCCGGACGATCCGCTTCCACGACCTCCGGCACTCGACCGCCACCCTGCTCCTGGAACAGGGCGTCGATCTCGTCGTCATCAAAGAACTCCTCGGCCACGCCCACATCGGCGTCACCGCCGGCGTCTACGCCCTCGTCCGACTCCGCCTCCAACGCTAAGCCATCGACACCCTGAGCGATGCACTGGCTGAGGGCGGCGACTCCGAAGAGCCGCCGCCCTCAGCGGTGGTCGTCCGCTGACGTTGCCGTCAACTACTGCCGTCACCCCATGCAGAAGCCCCGCCAGGACGCACCTGATGGGGCTTCATATNCATGCAGAAGCCCCGCCAGGACGCACCTGATGGGGCTTCATATTTGTTACGTGACCCTTCAAGAGAAAGGCTGGAGGTAACGGCCTCGCTCGTCAGCTCGGAGCAAACGCCCTCACGCCTCCGAATCAATTCCTCTATGCGACCGCCTCCAAAAGTGCGGCCTCCACCAGTAAAGCTGCGTTCGATCCTCAGGCCATTCCGCCTCCATCACCCCATCAGGCTCGAATTCATCGACTTCCGGAATGACAGCACGAAACCCGTCCTCCTTCGGCCAGGATTTACCCGGCAGGCGGACCTTTGGAACGAACACAGGATCGGCAACTCCGACCTCTTGATAAAGCCGCTGAGCCTCTACAAGAGAGCGACGGTTGGCGCCGCTGACACCGGGCCAACGCAGCTGAACCAGGTCGTCCTCCCAGCCACAAACGGGGCAGATCTGGAAAGAGCCGGGCGGGACTTCATGGACGAGGTGTCCGCAGCAGGGACAGGGGTAGGAGTTCATTTATGGAACCTCGACTCCCGGCTGCCGCCTGAAATAGTCCAGGCCGTCATCTGGCTTGAAGTACGTGATGATGCCCCTCGGCCCAGCAGACCCAAATTCTCCCGACTCAGGGTCGAAGAACCGCCGAACATCACCATCCCTCTTCATGAGAACCCCAGGCCTACGACCATCACACATACACATGAGGTGCTGCGCCGCATAGCTGTACTCGGTCATGGTGTCGAATCCCATTTCCTCACCATGCTTCCTGAAGTGCTCATCGAGGTTGTTGGCGTCGCTCCATTTATCCCCGAAGCAGTTGCTGTTGTGAACGAGGACCGGCGTGGCTCCTGCCAGGACATAGTAGGTGTGGAGGCCGTGGATGGTGAGGTTGTGGGTGGGGGTTGGGGTGTGATGGTGGGTGACGGCGGTGATCTGGGTGTGGGTGCCGGTGCTGGTGCGGAGCCATTGGCCGGGGTGGAGGTCGTGGGCGTCGGTCCAGGTGCCGAGTNNCGGGGATCCAGAAGGGGTGGTCGTCGGTGGCGGTGAGCTCGGCGGGGCCTTCGTCGGTGGCCAGGGTGAGGGTGGTGAGGTCTTTGATGCCTTCGCCGGTGATGGTGGCGGCGACTGCGCGGGGGCCTTCGATGCCGGTTTCGGGGTCGGTGGCCAGGACGAGATCGCCCGGTTCCAGTTCCTCGATGGGTTTGGTGGTGCCGTCGGCCATCAGTACCAGGGCGCCCGGCAGGAAGCTGTTGCAGCCGGCGCCTTCGGTGGTGTCGGTGGTGTCGGTGGTGTTCTTGTTGCCGGGGGCGAGTTTGCGGGTGGCCAGGGTGATGAGCAGGGTGGTGAAGGCCATGCCGCCCAGTTCGGCGTACTGGCCGGTGTCCCAGAGCTGCTTGAGCTCGGCGAGGCCGTCCACCGTGCCGTTGTAGATGTCCGCGTAGAACTGGGGGTTGAGGGCGTGGTACTGCCAGAAGGTCTCCACCAGACCACCGCAGCCCTGGAGAGTCACGCAGGCGGCGGCGTTCGCGGCGCCCTGGGCGATGTGGTCCTTGGCGAAGTCATAGGTTTCCACAAAGGGCTTTGCCGCGCCTTTGAGGAAGCTGACGACCGCGTTGGAGGACTGCCTGGGGGCTGCCTGGACGGCGATGTCGACCAGGGCGTCGTGGTAAGGATTGGCGCCCCGGCTTCCGCCGGCGGTGCTCCAGGGCGGGCGTCCGGTCACGCCGGCCTGGCAGGGGCCCTGTCCNGGGCGATGTGGTCCTTGGCGAAGTCATAGGTTTCCACAAAGGGCTTTGCCGCGCCTTTGAGGAAGCTGACGACCGCGTTGGAGGACTGCCTGGGGGCTGCCTGGACGGCGATGTCGACCAGGGCGTCGTGGTAAGGATTGGCGCCCCGGCTTCCGCCGGCGGTGCTCCAGGGCGGGCGTCCGGTCACGCCGGCCTGGCAGGGGCCCTGTCCAAGGCGTTGACCTCGTCGTCATCAAGCGACTGCTTGGCCACGCCCACATCGGCGTCACCGCCGGCGTCTACGCCCACGTCCGACTCCGCCTGCAACGCCAAGCCATCGACACCCTCGGCAACGCCCTCGGCCAGGATGACGACCCTGACGGCCCGCCCGCCGCAGCAGTCGTCCGCTGACGTTGCCGTCAGCGTTGCCGTCAAACACGCCTGAAGCCCCACCGGAAAGTAATCCGACGGGGCTTCAGGCTTGCTGGTAAAAATTCTAGGGCTGCCGTCGAATTCTCTTCATTTCAACAGCCGCAATCGGGTCACGATGACGATTTGATTCGCTCGACCTCTCGACGGATCGGGCCAATCCGTGGAACTCGATCCCACCACCATTCGCTATTCGATCGCTCACCATCATCGATACGACGAACAATTCCAGATTCATCAATTTCAGTAAACTTCATAAATCTGGAGTCGACATCATCGAGCGCCCGCCTGAATCCCCCAAGGGAATCCGAGTCGGCGTTTTTCATGCCACGAGAGACGAAGCTTCTGAGTGCGAGGGCGGCAATCAAGTCATAGACGCCCCACACCGTCCTGTCGGAATCGGGTAGCCCAATCTCCGCCTCAATCCTGAGAACGTGATTGCGCCAGCTCTCCAGCAGCTCAACCAGCCTCAGGGACCGCTCCGGGGCAACTGGCACGGAGACGCTCTCCAGCCGACGGATATCTGTATCCGTCAGGAAGCATCCGAGCCATTCGCCGCGTTCGCTTGCATTCATCCATTCACCTGCCAGGGTAATACGACGTGGACTTCCACGGCATATCCCAGTTGATAATTACGCGGACGCCATTGTGGTCAAACCTCGATGAGTTCTGCCCGTCCAATTGGCGAGGGCCAGCCTGCCGAAGTGTCGTCTCAATTTCGGCAGCGGACGGACGCCCCATCGCCGGGTTCCCGTCACCCGTATGTCCGTTCACGAACTCAACCATCTCGTCGAGACTGTAGTCACTCCCATGGAAGTCCTCGCCGCCGAGACGGTCTCCATTCCTGCCACCAGCTGGAACTCCACAATTCGGACCGGAATTGTGGACCAAGACCGGCGTCGCCCCCGCCAGCACATAGTACGCGTGCAGANCCATCTCGTCGAGACTGTAGTCACTCCCATGGAAGTCCTCGCCGCCGAGACGGTCTCCATTCCTGCCACCAGCTGGAACTCCACAATTCGGACCGGAATTGTGGACCAAGACCGGCGTCGCCCCCGCCAGCACATAGTACGCGTGCAGAGCAAGGGCTTATCATCTGCGTTTTCGCAGGTCAGCTCTGATTCGCTTGTCCGTGGAAGTCCGCTGATGTACGCCGTTGGCGGATCCGGTTGCCGTCAGCGTTGCCGTCAGGCGGTTGCTATTCGACGCCGAGGATGCGCAGGCCGTGGTGGCGGCGGAAGTCCTCGAAGTCCTTGAGGTTGAGGGTGGCGAGCGGGAGGTCGTAGGCGAGGGCGGTGGCGGCGATCCACATGTCGTTGGTGGGGCGGGGCCGGCCGCGCTGTATCCCTGCCGCCGAGAGCCGTCCCCACGTGGTGGCGACGGCCTCGTCGCCGGGCAGGACCGGGATGTCGGCCAGCCAGTCGGCGAGTTCCTGGCGACTGCGGGTGCCCCAGTGGCGGATCTCCATCCACTTGGTGAGCTCGCCGAGGGTGACGAAGGTGATCAGCGGCTTTCGACCGATGAGCCGGGTCGCCAGCGGGCCGGTCAGCTTGCGCTTGTGCAGCCGGGAGGCGACATCGGTGTCGAGGATGACGGGTTGCACGGGGCCGCCTCAGGCTGCGTCGCGGTGACGCTCGGCGTACGTGAACGCGAGGAACTCCTCCAGTTCCTCGTCCGACTCGAACGTGTCGGCGGCGAGGTCGTCCAGAGAGCGGATCGGCTGGGTGTTCTTCGCCGCCAGGAGCTCCTCGACCGACAGGCGCGGCCTCGGCTGCGGATAGCTGAAGTCTTCGGGGGCGGGCGTGCTCATCGGGACCTCCAGCAGGGCGGGAACCAGCTCCACGGCCAGCATACGGGCGCTTCCATCTGCTGACACGGGCGTTCGCCAGCACGAGCGGAGCCTCGAACGCGCGTGCCGTAATCGCTGAAGCAGCCGATGCGGCATGGATTGCACATGGCTGGGCAGGGATGCCGAGCGGTGGCGCGTCGGGAGATCTCGCGGTACCAGNACCAGCTCCACGGCCAGCATACGGGCGCTTCCATCTGCTGACACGGGCGTTCGCCAGCACGAGCGGAGCCTCGAACGCGCGTGCCGTAATCGCTGAAGCAGCCGATGCGGCATGGATTGCACATGGCTGGGCAGGGATGCCGAGCGGTGGCGCGTCGGGAGATCTCGCGGTACCAGCCCGTTCCGGGTGCTGTTTGTGCGCGGCCAGGGGCCGGGCTCGATCAAGTAAAGAAACTCTGAACAGCTCTCCCACGGGGTACACCATGGTGGACTGCCGCTGCGGTCCACCATGGGCATAGGCGAGGCTTCGCGCTGGCGCTGCCGGGCTGTCGCGGCGATGCTTTCGCCGTTGTGATCCTGGTTCAGGCTACTGAGGAGCCCATGCCCGGCGCCTTCCACCCCACCGGAAGCGGATAAGTACCATCAGGATTCATCGGGATATGCTTAGCCGCTTTCTATCCGGGTTTCCTGACCTGACCCCAAGAAGCAATGGCTGTCGCAATTTCACTGCCCCATGGACACGCGAGCATAAGGGTAGATATAGATCTTATTGATCCGGAACGGTTGAGTTGCCTGCTCGTTGGCAGGGCGTGATCGAGGTTGAGGACGCGCGTCGGCTGCATCCTGCCACGCGGGAGGTAGTGCGGCTGCGGGTGGTGGCCGCGCTGGAATCAGGGCAAGTGCGCACCTACCGGCGGGCGGCCG
>NZ_WTLH01000214.1 GCF_011421595.1 Streptomyces sp. YIM 98790
CACCCGATATATCGAACACTGGTACAATCACAGACGACTTCACTCGGCCATCGGCTATCGACCTCCACGCGAGGCGCACGCCGACCACCAGCGCCTCCAACTCGCCTCATGAAATAACCCGGTTACATCCCTGTCCGGAAAACGCGAGACCCCTCAACCTGCTGGCGCCTGGGGGCCTTGCCCGAACTGGCACACCTGCGGCTGAGGGCCTGGGCTCACCAGCTCGGCTACCGGGGCCACGTGCTCACCAAATCCCGTGCCTACTCCACCACCTACAGCGCGCTGCGTGCTGAACGGGCGGCACACGCTACGGCGCGGCGGCGGCTGTGGGGCTCGGCCGTGGTCACCGTTCAGCGCTGGCGCTACGCCGGGTCCGGGCACTCCCCCGGGGCGGCGCTGCTCGCGGCCGGGATCGCCTCCGACATGGCGGCCGGTCGGGAAGCTGCCCGGGAAGCGTTGGCCGGTGAGGGGCGCGGGCCGTGACGCGGGAAGAGTGGATCACCCGGCAGCTTGCCAAGTGCCCAACGACGGTGGGGCCGAAGAGCGCTGAGCGGCTGGCGCGACTCCTCGGCCCGGCACTGTCGGCGATCACGGAAGCGGGTTCGGCTCCACATCGATCCGGTCCAGATCAAGGCCCGGTCCCCGCCGCTGGGTCGGGTGGATGATCACTGCCGCGTACAGGAACCGCAGAACCGCGTTCAAGCGAGGGTAGTCGCCTGCCTTCTCCAGCTCCGCCCACGCCTTCGCGGCTCCGGGGCCGGTGAGACCCTTCAGCACCGACACCGGGCGGTGTGCGGTGACCTTCTGGCGGGCCTTGATGCGGTCCTCGATCGTGCGCCGCATCTGGCGGTACTCCGGCGTGGGAATCTCCCGTGCAAGCCACATCTCTTTCAGCTCGGCAAGCTGCTGCTGATCGGCCTCGTCCTCCGCCGCGCTCTGCGGGACCTGCACCGGGGCGGCCGGGCGGCCGGTAACGTCCAGGCTCTCAAGCTGCCGGACGGCAAGCTCCGTGATCAGCTTCTCCAGCGGCTCGGCCAGGATCGTGCGCTTGCAGCGCTGCTCACCATTCCGGGCCGAACGCGCACACCGGTAGATGTAGTCATCCCGCTTCCCGCCGGACTTGCTGCCACCCATCCGCGTGCCGCACGTGCACGTCACCACACCGCGCAGCAAGTAATACCGCTTGGGCCTGGTGCGCTCCTTCTCCTGCACCGAACGGAACTGCCGCAACTGCTGAACCTCTTCCCACTGCCCAAGATCGATGATCGTGGGCCAGTCCCCCATGCCCAGACGCTTCCCCCGGTGCATCTGCACTCCGGCCAGGAACGCGGAATCCAGCATGTTCCGCACCGTGCTGGCCTGCCACTGCTTGCCCTCGGCCGTGCGGATACCCCGCTCATGCAGATCACGGGCGATGGCCGGGGGCGTCTCTCCATCGAGGTACCGGCGGTAGATCTCCTTGATGATCTCCGCCTCATGCTCCACGATCGCCGTGCGCTGCGGGGTGTAGCCGTAGTGGCGCCTGCCCGCATGCGGCCTGCGGGCGGCAAGGCGGTCCTTGACCGCCTCGTTCACCCGGCGGGAGGTGTCGTCAGAGGACTTGCACGCCTGGGCAACCTCGATCCGCAGAATGAACCGGTCCTCCGCGTTGGACAGATCACGCCGGTTGGCCTGCCCGTGCAAGGTGACGTGCTGATCCTCCGCTGCCGACAGCAACTCCTCAAGGTCGCGCGGCTGCCGCATCAGCCGGTCCGGGTGATACACGATCACATGCCGGAACTCCCCCCGGCGGGTGCGCTCCAACAGCTCGTCCCACCCCTTGCGCTTGCGGTTGCGCTGCCAGGCAGAGCGGTTGTTGTCCTTGAAGACAGCAACTACCCGTACGCCCAACCGGTCGGCGATTTCCCGGCAAATGCGCTCCTGGCGGTCTACGCCGGTCTGGTCGTTGTCGTCGGCCTTGGAGATGCGGCAATAGATGGCGGCGTTGTCCTGGTCTGCGGTGCTCCGTGGCGTGTTGTTCACGTCTAATACTGTACGAAAGAGGGTTGGCGGCCCTCGACTGCATCCCCGCGTTCAAGGGGCTGACCACCGCCGCGGGGCTCGCCGCCGGGCTGCGCAACCTCGGCCGCAACTTCCGCAATCTCGCCGGGGACGGGCTTTCGGCGGCCCGCCGTAATCCGCCGCCGCACGGCAAGCCGCCTGGCGGTCGCTGCCGCAACGGCGACCCGGTGGACATGGTCAGCGGGGAGATGCTGATCGAGGAGAGGGATGTCGAGCTGCCCGCGGTGCTGCCGCTCACCGTGCGCCGCACCCACCTGTCCAGCTACCGGTACGGACGCTTCTTCGGCACCTCTTGGGCCTCCACGCTAGACGAGCGCCTGGAGATGGACGAAGACGGAGCGGTATTCGCCACCGAGGACGGCATGCTGCTGCTGTACCCGGTACCGTTACCGGACCGCGCCGTGCTACCGGTGAACGGCCCGGCCTGGCCCCTGGCCTGGGACGGCACCCCTTACGGCGAGATCCGCGTCACCGATCCCCGCACCGGGTGCACCCGGCACTTCGCTCCCCTTGGCCGCCACCCGGCGGGCACCCGGCGCTACACGCTGTACTTGACCGAGATCAGCGACCGCAATGGCAACTTCATCACCTTCGACCGTCAGGCGGACGGTGCCCCGCTCGCCATACGGCACAGCGGTGGCTACCGCATCGACGTCGATCTGCGCGACGACCGAATATCCGGGCTGCGCCTGGCCGATCCGAACGGCCCGCCCGGCGGCGTGCGCCTGCTCGGATACGGGTACACCGTCGCCGGAGACCTGGAGAGGATCTACAACTCCTCCGGTCTGCCCAAGGTGTTCACCTACGACGAGCGCGCCCGGATAACCTCCTGGACCGACCGTAACGAAGCCTGGTACCGCTTCACCTACGACGCTCAGGACCGCTGCGTCGCCGGCGATGGCGTGGACGGCATCCTGTCGTGCCGGATCGCCTACGACACCGACGCCCGCACCACGCGCTTCACCAACGCCCTGGGCCACACAACCGTCTACCGCTGGAACGACCGGCTGCAGCTCACCTCGGTGACCAGCCCGCTCGGCCACACACTCCGCCAGGAGTGGGACGAACGCGATCGCCTGGTCGCCCAGACCAACGAACTCGGCCACACCACACGGCTGAGCTACGACACCGAGGGCAACCTCACCGCCCTGGAACGCCCGGACGGTGCCCGGCTCGTAGCGGAGCACAATCGGCTGGGCCGCCCCGTGCTGATCCGTGAGCCGGACGGGGCCGAGTGGCGGCACCGCTACGACGCGGCCGGCAACCGCGTCGCGACCATCGATCCGCTCGGCCATGCGACCCGGTACGAATACGGCGACCACGGCGAACTGCTTGCCGTCCGCGATCCGCTGGGGCATACCAGCCGCACCGAAACCGACCGGGCCGGGCTCCCGCTGCGCATCACCGATCCGCTGGGCCGGACCGTCACCGTAACGCGGGATGCCTTCGGCCGCGCGGTGGCCATTACCAACGCCATGGGCGAGACCCGCCGCTTCGGCTGGACCACCGAGGGCCGCGCCGCCTGGGAGGAGGGTCCGGACCGGGCCCGTCAGACCTGGGAGTGGGACGGCGAGGCCAATCTGCTCCGCCATGTCACGGCGGCCGGCCTGGCCTACACCGCCGAGTACCGGTGGTCGGGTCTGCCCGTCCGGCGGACCGACCCCGATGGCACTGCATACCGCTTCCGCTACGACGGGCAGCTCAACCTGCTCTCGGTCACCACCGGCGGCGGCGAGGAGCAGCAGGACTGGAGCTACCGCTACGACGCGGCGAACCGGGTGGTGCAGGAGACCGACTACGCCGGCCGCACGGTGGACTACGTCCTGGACGCGGCCGGCCGGGTGCACGCCGTGCGGGCCGGCGACCACACCCCCATGGTCCTCACCCGCGACGCGCTGGGCCGGGTCACCGAGAGGCGGTCGGGCGACTGGACGGTCACCCACGAGTACGACGCGGCCGGCAACGAGGTGCGGGCCACCGGTCCGCACGCCACCGTTCAGCGCACCTTCGATCCGCTGGGCCGGGTGCTCAGCGAGTCCGTCAACGGGCGGGAAACCACCTGGCGTTACGACCCCCTCGGCCGCCGGGTGGAACGCCGCACCCCCTCCGGCGCCATCTCGGCATGGGAGTATGACGGGGCCGGCCGGCCCCGGACACTGGGTGTGGCCGGCCGACTGCTGGAATTCGGCTACGACGAAGCGGACCGCGAGGTCTCCCGTACTTTCGGGCACGGCCTCGCCCTGGTCCAGTCCTGGGACCCGGCCAACCGCCTGATCGCCCAGTCGGTGGAGCACCGGCGCGGGGAGGACACGCATCTCGTGCAGCGGCGGGAGTACCGCTACCGGGCCGACGGACTGGCCACTGAGATCGGCGAACTCACCACCGGTGTACGCCGCTTCGAGCTGGACCGGGGCGGCCGGGTCACCTCCGTGCAGGCGCCCGGCCGGGCCGAGAGCTACGTCTATGACACGACTGGCAACCTCACTCTGGCGGTCTCCTCGCGCGGGCCGGGCGAACGGGTGGAATCCCGCCAGGAGTACCTGGGCAACCGGCTTCGCCGGGCAGGGCACACCACCTACGACTACGACGGGTTCGGCCGCCCGGTGCGCAGCGTCAAGCGGCTGCTCAACGGACAGCGCCGGATCACCACCTATGAGTGGGACGCCGACAGCCGCCTCACCGCGGTGCGCACCCCGGACGGCGAGCACTGGGCCTACGAGTACGACCCGGTGGGACGCCGCATCGCAAAGCAGCGGCTGACGGGCGACGGCACGCCGGACATGCGGATCGTCTTCACCTGGGACGGCCACCGTCTCGCCGAACAGGTCACCGACAGCGGACACGTCACAAGCTGGGACTACGCGCCGGGCACCCACCGTCCGCTGACCCAGCTCGACCGCGGTCCGGCGCAGGCCGAGGTGGATGCCAGGTTCCACGCGATCGTCACCGACCTGACCGGCGCCCCGGCGGAACTCATCGCTCCCGATGGCACGATCGCCTGGCATCTGCGCACCACCCTGTGGGGCATGCCGCTCACCGGCGGCGGCTCGGGCGATGGACCCGGCGGCGACGGGCCGGTGGACTGCCCGCTGCGCTTCGCCGGGCAGTACGCGGACCCGGAGACCGGCTGGCACTACAACTTCCACCGCTACTACGACCCGGCCACGGCCCGGTTCGTCACACCCGACCCGCTGGGCCTGGACGCGGCACCGAACCACTACTCCTACGGGCCCAATCCGCTGTGGTGGCTGGACCCGCTCGGCCTGTACCGGAATCCGGCGAACGGGCAGTACGCGCACGATCCCAACGCTCCCCCGACCACCCACAACCGGGACACCGAATACCCCGGCGGCTACCGTCAGTCCACCCACGACGAGATGGCCATCCGCTGGACCGACGAGGGACGTACGACCGGCGCGGTGCCCCGGGACCCTCGGACCGGCGAGCGCATCCCCAGAAGCGATCTCACCTGGCGCGACCGGTACGGCAACATCATCCCCAGCGACCAGCTCACCTACGAGCACCGCGAGCCGGTGGTCGATCACTGGAACCGGGAGGGATACAACTCCGACCGGGCGACCCGCAATGACTGGTACAACAGAGTGGACAATCTGGAGCCGATGACCCGCAGCCAGAATTCCAGCGGCGGTGCCCAGATGACTGCCAGATACCGTCAGGACGTCGGCCCCAATTACAGTTGCTCGTGAAAGCCCTCGAAGCCGGAGAAGGAGACAGATGGTGGATCTCGCGAGCACGGTGCGGGAATTCAAGGGCAGCGCACCCGTGGCCGGAGTCACCGACGCCTGGTACTGGTCGCCCGCGCCGGGGCTGCACTTCTGCGGAACCCTCACCGAGGACGGCAGCCGGCTGCTCCAGTTCCATTTCCGCGGGCCGGGCGACGAGCAGATGGTGCGGTCCATCACCGCGTTCGCCCGCGCGCACGGCGCGGAGCTGACCGCCGCCGATCCGATCGCGGCCGTATCCGGCTTCCGCTGCGAGGGCCGCCCCTTCGACACCGTGGCGGCGCTCGCCCCGGTGATCGCCAAGCCCTACTCCTATGAGCGCCCCGAGCTGACGCCCCACGTCTACGTCATGTACCCGGGCTATGCGTGCGAGTTCGCCGACGGCCAGACAGAGGCCGAGACGCTGGCCAAGGAGCGGTTCGCCGATCCCGGCGCGCTGGACCGCAAACCGGTGCCGTTCGTCAGGATGCGTTTCCGCAACGACCGCACCGGCGCCGGCAGCATGGGCGACGAGCGGGGCGTGGCCCGGCCGGACGTCCTCTGGCACGAGCTGGCCGAGCTGGAGAACTCGCCGGGTTTCGTGGAGTTCGAGAACCGCCGCCGCCAGGTGTGGCGGGTGGAGTGGGACGGGACCTACCGGGTGACGGAAAGCGCCGCGCCGCAGGCCGCCGGCAGCCGGGAATACGGCCGCGAGGAGCTGCTGGCCTTCGCGCGGGAGCGGGTCGAGGGGTGAGCGCCCGTCTCCGGGCCCGGGACGCCACCGGCGCCGTCTGGGAGGATCCCTCGGCGGACAGACTGCACGACCTGATCTCGGAGCTCAACGCTCGCTTTCCCTTCCTGGTCGTGGAGCGCCTCGATATGCCCGAGGCCGGGCAGCACTACATCCAGGTGTGGCGGCACGGCGACGGCGGCCACACCGTGGAGTACCGCGACGGCAGCCCGGAGCGTCACTACCGGGCGGGGCTGGCCCCCGTGCCCGGGCCGTTCGGGGAGGATGAGGTCACCGCAATCGTGTGCAGCTGGGCCCGGTCGGGTGACGAAGCCTGGCGCACCACCGTCCCCTGGCACCGCTGGACGGAGGCGGACCGCCGCTGACTCCTGGGCCCGACGGGCCCTGCCGTCAGTCTTCCACCACGACGCCCTGGACCTCCGTCACCGGGACGGGGGGCCTCCTCCCAGGGGCTCTCCAGGGTGTCCGGCAGTCCGGCAACCTCCACCGGCGCGCCGTCCTCTTCGAAGTGCACCGTGTACACCAGGCGGGCGCGCACCGGGTAGGCGGTGGTGCCGTCGGCCGTCTGGGCAGAACCGTTCACCGACGCCTTGGTGTAGACATGGACGCAGACGTCGGACGTGACGGTGATGAACGGGCAGCCGAGCACCTCGCTGCCGTCGCCCGGATCCACCTCCATCCGGCCGGGCTCGGCGATGGCCACCACGCCCTCGACCGAATCGCTGCGCAGCTCCCCGTCACCGGCTCCGGCCACCCACCACCAGGTGTCCATCAGGACCACGGACCGCTGCGGCGGGCTGAACACGAACCGCTGCGGCGGGCTGAAGGCGATGGTGAACTGCGGGGTGGCGAGCTGCCCGAACGCCTCCCAGGCGCGGTCCGGCAGGGAACGCTCCTCCGGTGTGTACCAGCCCCACTCGTCGTAGGCGTGGATGCCGTCCGGGCCCAGGCAGTACTTGTAGATGTAGACGGAATCCTCGGACGGCCGGCCGGGCGGCCAGGTGTCCGGCGTCGGATAGGCGGCCGAGGGAACATTCGCCCAGCAGGCGTTCTCGCCCTCGCACCAGCGATGCGTGCTGGACGCCACCAGATCGAGATCGCAGGACGGTTCACCGCCGCCATCGCCGTCCTGGCCGCTCTCGCCGTTCTCCCCGCCCTCGCACGTGAAGACCAGCTCGCCGTCCTCGTTGCGCACCTTCTTGCAGTGGTGATCCGCCTGGGCCGAACCCGCGCCCGGGCCCAGCAGGGCCAGCGGCGTCACCAGGACACCCGCGGCGATCCCCCAGCGCGCTGCCCGGCGCAAGCGCGGGCGCGACCGGTCAGCATGTCACGCTCGCCTCCTCGGCCGGCACAGTGTCGGTGATCAGCCAGCCGCCCGCGACCCGCTCGGCGTCGAACACCCGCGGTGCGGGGCCCAGCAGTTCCAGCTCGGAGGGCTCGCCGTTCTCCAGCAGCAGCCACTCGTCCTCATCGACGCACGACTCGATGCGTGCGGTGTCGCCGTTCACGTGATGGCCACCTCGCCGACGGCCGGCTCACCCGGCAGCCGCCTGGCCCGTCAACCAGAACTGACCCCGCCGGGGCCCCGTACCCAACGCGGGACGGGACACTTCAGGCCCGGACAACCCTCGCTACAACGCGACGGACCTCCACGCATCGGCGACCCGGTGTCGAGATCCGCCACTCGAAAGTTCACAGCGGCTTGTACCCTGCCGACACACCCCGGGTGGTAACACCCGACTGCCCCAGGGGCGGCGCAGGCTCCTCCCGGGGACCAGCCGGGGACCACACGCCATGCACAGCACCGCACAACTCCGGCAATACCACACGAAACTCCCCGTCCCTTTGTTCCAACTGCCCTATTTTTGGGGCGTTTCGGCCGGACTGGGGGTCAAGGGGTCGTGGGTTCAAATCCCGCCGTCCCGACCAGCGAAACCGCAGGTCACAAGGCCATTCCCGCCGCACGGCGGGGATGGCCTTCGCCGTCTTCCGCCCCTGATGGTCGCATGGTGGTCGCATCCGCCGACCAGGCCGCCGCACCGTCGCCGAATGGCCGTACCTGACCGCTGTCTTCACTCCATGCGGTTCCCGGCTGTGGTCGCGTGGTGGTCGCATCCGCCCCGGGCCGCGGCACCCCGGG
>NZ_WTLH01000215.1 GCF_011421595.1 Streptomyces sp. YIM 98790
GGGCCAGGGCCGCCCGGGCCAGGGCCGCCGCCTGCGCGGGACGGTGCACCGGGGAGCGGCGGGCGCCGAAGCGCAGCCGCCCGCCGAGCAGCCGCAGCGAGGCGTCGAGATCCAGGCAGACCCGCAGCGGATGGCCCCCGCCCGGCCGGCCGCGGGCCGCCCGCACCGCGTCGGCGATCAGGTCCAGGTGGTCGGTGCGGTCCGCCATCAGGGTGATCCGGCCGGCCAGCCGGGCGTCGGTGGCCAGCCGGTGCAGCGCAACCGGGTCGGCGGTCGGGGACCCGACCAGCACGTCGTCGAACTCCTCGGCCAGCCACAGCGCCTCCGGCACGGTGAAGGCCAGCAGGCCCCGGAAGCCGGGAAGTTCCAGAACCGTCCGCAGCAGGGCCCGGCAGCGCAGCGCGCGGGTGGCCAGCCGGACCGGCTTGCCGCCCGCCAGGCGGGCCAGCCCTTCGGCGTTCGCCCGCAGCGCGCCGAGATCGACGACCGCGTACGGCGGCTGGAGCACGCGGGTGGCCAGATCCAGCCGCGCGAAGCGCGCACCGCCCGTGCGTTCGCTCCCGGTCATCCACGTCCCTTCCCGCGGCGGCCGGGACGCCCCCTCGCCCGAAGAACCACCGGCACGCCGACCCCGCATGCTACTGCCCGCATCCGCTCCCCCACCCGCCCCGCGTGCCGCTGTTCGGCGGCACCGGCGCCACCGCCGCCGCACCGATGCCGCCGCCACCGCCGCCACCGCCGGCATCGCCGCCGACCCGGCCCGGCCGGCGGGAGTGCGCGGTCCGCCCGTCCCGTGAGCGGGGCGGCGGGCAGGGAACGGCGGGCGGCACGGTCCGGTCGCGGTGCCGGGGGAAGGGCCGGCGTGCCGTCGTGGCGGAAGGGGTGGAGAGGTGTCGGCCATGGAGCCGGGGGAGGCGCACCTGTGGTACGTCGACCCCCTCACCGTCCGGGACCCGGCGCTGCTGGACTCCTACCGGGAACTGCTGACGCCGGAGGAGCTGGCCGAAGTGGCGCGCATCCGGCCGTGGAACGGCCGGCACAACGCGCTGGTCGCCCGCGGGATGATCCGCACCCTGCTCAGCCGCTGCTGCCCGGGGGTGCCGCCCGCCGCCTGGCGCTTCTCGCGCGGCCGGTACGGGCGGCCGGAGATCGGGGCGCCCGACGGCTACGGCACCGTCCGGTTCAACATCTCGCACACCGACGGGCTGATCGCCTGCCTGCTGGTCCGGGACGTGGACTGCGGGGTGGACGTGGAGTCCATGACCCGGGACGCCGACGTGGAGATCCTGGTGCCCTCCACCCTCACCGCCAGGGAGGCGGCGGCGCTGGCCGCCGTCGCGCCGCGGGACCGCACCGGCCGGTTCTTCCGCTACTGGACGCTGAAGGAGGCCTACGCCAAGGCGCGCGGCCTGGGCCTGCAACTCCCCTTCGAGCAGTTCGGCTTCGAGCTGCCCGAGACGGCGGGCGGGGGCACCGGCATCACGGCCCGCTTCGGTCCGGAGCTGGCGGACCGGCCCGAGAACTGGCAGTTCGGCCAGTGGACGGTGACCGGCGGCCATGTGCTCGCGGTGGCGCTGCGCCGGCCCGCCGGAGGCGAGCTGCGCATCGTGCACCACAAGGGGCTGCCGGACGGACTGCCGGACGGGCTGCCGGTGGCCTGAGCCCGCTGCCGGCCGCACCGTGCCCGCGTCGCGCCCGTGCCGTCGGCCGCCCGCTCCGCCGCCGCGCGGACGGGCGCGTCAGGGCCGGACGCGGGCGGCGAGCAGGGCCGCCGCCAGGGAGGCGGCGACCAGCGCGAGCAGCGCGAGGCGCAGCTCGGTCAGGCCGGCCAGGGCGCCGATCAGCGGCGGCGCCAGCAGAAAGCCGGGCCACTGCCCCAGCACCAGCACGGACACGCCCTCGCCCGCGGTCAGCCCCGGCTGGCGGCCGGCCAGGCCGAAGACCGCGGGGGACATGCAGGCGATGCCCAGTCCCAGCACGGCGAAGCCGGCCAGGGCCGGCGCCGGGTGCGGCCACGCCACGGCCAGTGCCACCCCCGCCGCCGACACCAGCCCGGACAGCCGGAGGAACCGCCGGTGGCCCAGCCGTCCCAGCAGCCGGTCGCCGCCCAGCCGGGCCAGTGCGGCGGTCGCGGTCAGCGCGGTATAGGTGGCCGCGGCCAGGGCGGCGCTCGCGCCCAGCGAGTCGGCCGCGTAGATCGCCGACCACTGCCAGGCCGCGCCCTCCACGAAGGCCGCCACGAAGGCGATCGCGGCCAGCAGCAGGAGCTGCGGGGTGAACCGCCGCCGCACCCGCCGCAGCACCCCGCCGCCGGCCGGCGCCCGGGTCACCTCGTCCGGCAGCCAGCGGCCCGCCGCCAGCAGCAGCGCGGCCAGCACCACGCTGTTCCCGGCCATCTGCACGCCCGGCGTCACCCCGCCGGCCGCGGCCAGGGTGCCCAGCGCGCCGCCGCCCAGCACCCCGAAGCTGAAACAGGCGTGGAAACCCGACATCACCGGGCGGCCGTAGCGCCGCTCCACCTCCGCCGCCTGCGCGTTCATCGGCGTGGACAGCAGCCCGGCGGAGAATCCGAAGAACACCAGCCCCAGCAGCAGCGCGGTCAGGGTGCCGGCCGAGGCCAGCAGCGGCGCGGCGCACAGGATCAGCCCGGCGCTGGCCAGACTCAGCCACCGCACACTCACCCGCCCGATCAAGAGGGTGATCAGCGCCAGGGCCACCACGTCCCCGGCCGTGGAGGCGGTACCGGCCGCACCCCACGAGGCGTCGCCCAGGCCGACCGCACGCCGCACCTCGGGAATCCGGGACGACCAGCCGCCGACCACCGAACCCATGATGGTGAAGACCAGGCACACCGCCAGCCGCGCCCGCACCGCGTCCCGCGGGGGACGCCCATCCGCTGCTCCGGCGTCCGGTCCGCCGTCCGGTCCGCCGGCCGGGGGACCGGACGTGGACGCCGCCGCCCTCCCGGCACCGCTTCCGTTCACGCCCGCCTCCGCACACGCCCGCGCCCATGAGTGTCCGGCGGGAGCCTAACCCCGGATGACGCCGACGGGTGGCGGCGGGTGGCGGTGTGCGGATGATGGGGGTATGGGAGGAGTTGTTCCGGCGCCCGCGGTTCCCGGCGCACGACAGGTGCTCACCACCGATCTGTACGAGGTCAGCATGTGCCTCGGCTATCTGCGGGAGGGCATGACCGCCGAGGCCACCTTCAGCCTGTTCGTCCGGGAGCTGCCGCGGCGGCGCGGCTTCCTGGTGGCGGCGGGCCTGGAACCCGTCCTGGACTACCTCTCCCGGCTCCGGGTCGGCCCGGCCGAGGCCGCCGCCTTCGCCGATGCCCTGCACCGGCCCCCCGCCGACCTGGACCCGCTGACCGGACTGGAGTTCCGGGGCGAGGTGCGCGCCGTGCCGGAGGGCCGGGTGGTCCTCGCCGGGGAACCCCTGCTGGAGGTGACCGCCCCCCTGCCGCAGGCCCAGCTCGCCGAGTCCTTCCTGCTCAACCAGGTCAGTCACCAGACCGCGGTGGCCTCCAAGGCGGCCCGCTGCGTGCTGGCCGCCGAAGGCCGTCCGGTGATCGACTTCTCGCTGCGCCGCACCCAGGGCACCGAGGCCGCGCACCAGATGGCCCGGGTGGGCGCCCTGACCGGTTTCGCCGGAACCAGCAATGTGGCCGCCGCCACCGAACTGGGCATCCGCGCGGTGGGCACCATGGCGCACTCCTGGATCGAGGCGTTCGAGGACGAGGAGGCCGCCTTCCGCGCCTTCGCCCGCGCGCATCCCGGGCCGGTGACCTTCCTGGTGGACACCTACGACACCGAGCGGGGCACCGCCGCGGCCGCCCGGGTGCTGCGCGACCTCGGTTACGGTCCCGGCTGCGCCATCCGCCTGGACAGCGGCGACCTGGGCGGCCTGGCCGTGCGCTGCCGCCGCATCCTGGACGACGCCGGGCTGCCCGAGGTGCGGATCGTGGCCAGCGGCGGGCTCGACGAGTACGCCGTGCACCGTCTGGTGGGCAGCGGCGCGCCGATCGACGTGTACGCGGTGGGCACCAAGGCGGGGGTCAGCGCCGACGCCCCCTATCTGGACTCCGCCTACAAGCTGGTGTCCTTCGCCGGCCGCCCGGTGATGAAGCTGTCCGCGGCCAAGGTGACCGCCCCGGCCGCCAAGCAGGTCTTCCGCGGCCCCGGCCTGCGGGACGTGATCGGGCTGCGCGACGAGCCGGCACCGCCCGGGACCGAGCCGCTGCTGCGGACGGTGATGGCCGGCGGGCGGCGCACCGCCGCCCCGGACACCCTCGCCGCCGCCCGGGAACGCTTCCAGACCGATCTGGCGGAGCTGCCCGAGGAGGCCCGCCGCATCCAGGACCCGGCCGCCCCCCGGCCCGGCCGGTCGGAGGCGCTCGACCGGCTCACCGGGGAGGTCCGCGACCGCATCCGGGCCCGGACCGGCACCGGCCGCTGACCCGCCGCGGTCCGGCCGTGGACTGCTGCGCTCCCGGCCCGGGCCGGTCAGCCGTGCGGCACCACGGCCACCGGGCACGGCGCGTGGTGCAGCAGCGCGTGCACCACCGGGCCGACCCGCGGCCCGAGCCCCGGACGGTGCCCGCCGCGTCCCACCACCACCAGCTCGGCGTCGGCGGCCGCCTCGGTCAGCACCTGCCCCGGGGACCCGGTCGCCGGCTCCTCCACCACCTGGGCGCCGGGATGGGCGCTGCGCAGCGAGGCCGGCACCGAGACCGGCTCGCCCGGCAGCCGGGCCCCGTCCTCCGGCGGGGTCACGTGCACCGCGCGCAGCCGCAGCCCCCGGGCGGCGGCCGCGCGGACGGCGAAGTCCAGTACCGCCGGCTCGGGACGGTGCACGCCCACCACCACCTCCAGCCCGGACGCCTCCGTCCAGTTGCCCTCCGGCCGGACCACCACCACCGGGCGCTCCGCCCGGGCCACCACCGGCAGGCTCACCGAGCCGAGCAGAAACCCCGTCACCTGGCCCAGTCCGCGCGAGCCCAGCACCAGCAGCTCCGCCGCGGCGGCGGCCCCGGTCAGCGCGTGCACCGGGCTGCCGGTGAGCGACTCGGTCCCGATCTCCAGCTCCGGATAGCGGGCGGCCAGCCGCGCCTGCAGCTCGCCCAGCAGCCGCCGGGAGCCGCCCGGCTCCGCGTCCCGGCGCAGCGGGGTCAGCGGCGAGGCCAGGCCCCAGCAGTTCACCAGCCGCAGCGGCAGCTCCCGCCGTACGGCCTCGCGCGCCGCCCAGTCCGCCGCCGTTCGGCTCTCCCGGGACCCGTCCACACCCACCGCGACTGCCCGTGCCATCTCACCTCCCGGCGGCCGGTCCGCCCGTCCGCCGCCGTCGGTACACCGCTGTCAGCACACCGCTGCCGGCACACCGCTGTCGGCACACACCGCTGTCAGTACCGGTGTGTGCCGTGCAGCCGGTGCGGATCGTGCACATGGTGCAGGTGGTGCACATGCGCGTCGGGGCCGGGGAAGACGGTCGACACCCGGCCGGTGTCCGACCAGCGCACGTCGTACGGGGGAGTGCCGTCCTCGTGGTGCAGCCCGACGATCTCGCCGTCCCGCGGCACCGCACCCGTGGTCCGCCCCTCCACCACCAGCTGGTCGCCAAGTTCCGCATGCATGGGCCTCACCGCTCTCCGCTGCCGGTGCCTGCTGCTCTCCAGCGTGGCACGACACACCTGCGGAGGCATCACGGAACCGCGGGCCCCGCCCCGCGGGGCCGCACCGGACGCTTGGTACGTTGATCCGGACAAGGCGGGGCAAGGCGGAACACCAGGGAAGGGGCGGGTGCATGACCGCGACCGAGGAGAACCGGCGGGCCGGCACCGCCCCGGAGTCGCCGCTCGACGAGCTCATCGAAGCGGTCAAACCCCGGCTGCGCGGCTGGCTGCACGCCGGGGCCGCGCCTCTGGTGCTGGCCGCCGGCCTGGTGCTCACCGTGCTCGCCCCCTCCGGGCAGGCCACCGCCGGGGCGGCCGTCTACACCGCCTGCGGGCTGGCACTGTTCGCCACCAGCGGCGTCTACCACCGCGGCAGCTGGTCGCCGGCCGTCCGGGAGGTGCTGCGCCGGATCGACCACTCCAACGTCTACCTGCTGATCGCCGGCACCTACACCCCCGTGGTCCTGCTCGGGCTGAGCGGCACCCCGCGCACCGTGCTGCTCTGGGGCATCTGGATCGGTGCCGCCGCGGGAATCGTGTTCCGCTGCGTGTGGCCCGGCGCTCCGCGCGCCCTGTACACCGCCCTCTACATCGCACTGGGCTGGTCCATCGCCCCGGCCTTCGGCCCGCTGGTGGACGGGGCCGGGGTGGCGGTCTCGGCGCTCACCCTGGCCGGCGGGCTGCTCTACACCGCCGGCGGAGTGGTCTACGGCCTCCGGCGCCCGGACCCCTCACCGGCCTGGTTCGGTTTCCACGAGATCTTCCACGCCTTCACCATCGCCGCCTGGACGTGCCAGTACATCGCCATCAGCCTGCTCGTCCACGGCTCCGGCTGAGCCGGCCGCGCCCGGACTCTCCCCGCCGGACTCTCCCCGCCGGCCGTGATTCCCCGGCTGAACCGGAAAAATTTCGGACTCTCGCCGGATAATTCTGCATCGCGATTCGGCTTCAATCACTGCTCCGTCGGCCTGCTTCGTTGACGCTGCACAAGCTGATTCCTAGGGTTCGGAGCGCGAAAGATTCAGATAATCTCCGAAATATTTCCGAAGAATTTCACGGCGGTGCAAAGGAGCACAGGCATGACATTCGCTCGGAGACGACTGAGGGGAGCGGCGGCCCTGGCCGCCGTCACCGCGCTGCTGCTGTCCGGCTGTTCCGACGACGGGGGTGACGACGGCGGGAACACCGTCACCATCGAGTGGTGGCACATCGGGACCACCGAGCCCAACCAGACCCTCTACCGGGACTGGGCCAAGGAGTTCGAGGCGGAGAATCCCGGCGTCCGGATCAGGATCACCGAACTGGAGAACGACGCCTTCAAGTCCAAGATGACCACCCAGACCGCGGCCGGCGACGTGCCGGACGTCTTCTCCACCTGGGGCGGCGGCGTGCTCCAGCAGCAGGTGGACGCCGGTCTGGTGCGGGAGCTGAGCCAGGACGCCGCATCCGCCATCGAGACCTTCACCTCCGCGGCCATCGCCCCCTACACGCTGGACGGCAANCCAGCAGCAGGTGGACGCCGGTCTGGTGCGGGAGCTGAGCCAGGACGCCGCATCCGCCATCGAGACCTTCACCTCCGCGGCCATCGCCCCCTACACGCTGGACGGCAAGGTCTACGGCCTGCCCATCGACGCCGGCATGGTGGGCTTCTGGTACAACGAGGCGCTGTTCGCCGAGGCCGGCATCGAGCAGCCGCCGGCCACCTGGGAGGAGTTCCTGGACGCGGTGCAGGCCCTGAAGGACGCCGGCATCACCCCGATCGCGCTGGCCGGCCAGTCCAAGTGGCCGGGGCACTACTACTGGACCTATCTGGCCATGCGCGTCGGCGGCCTGCAGATGCTGGCCGAAGCCGCCGAGACCAAGGACTTCACCGCCGACGGGTTCATCGAGGCCGGCGCGCTGGTGCAGGACCTGGCCGCGATGGAGCCCTTCCAGGAGGGCTTCCTCGGCGCCGAGTACGACACCCCGGACGGCCAGGCCGCGGCGGTCGGCTCGGGCCGGGCCGCCATGGAACTGATGGGCCAGTGGGCGCCCGCGGTGCAGGCCGACGCGGCCGGCGGCATCGGCGAGGACCTCGGATTCTTCCGCTTCCCGGAGGTCGGGGGCGGAGCCGGCAGCATCGACGAGGCGCTCGGCGGCGGCAACGGCTTCGCGGTGGCCGCCGACGCCCCGGACCAGGCCGTGGATTTCGTGACGTACCTGGCCGGCAAGGAACAGCAGGAGGAGTTCGTCGAGGCCGGGGCCGGGCTGCCCGCCCGCGCCGACACCGCCGGCCGGATTCAGGACGACAACCTCCGCGAGGTGGCCGAGGCGGTGGCCGACGCCTCCGGCTTCCAGCTCTACCTGGACCAGGCCTACCCGCCGGCCGTCGGCGGGCAGGTCAACGACAGTGTCGCGGAGCTCATCGCGGGCGCCGTGACCCCGGAGGAGGCCGCCGCGGCCATCACCGCGACCGCCCGGAACGAGGGCTAGCCCCGGCCGCCGCCCCGGGACCCGGGTCCGCCGCGCCCGGGGCGGCGGCCGGCGTGCGGCCTCCCCGGCGGTCAGGTCGCCGTGGCCGGGCGGGGCCGGGCGGCGTCGGGCAGGTTCTCCGGCAGCCGCAGCCCCTCCCGCAGCGGCACCAGCTCCGACTGGAGCACCAGGGCCGCCGCGCCGATGGCGGGCGCGGTCGCCGCGGACTGGGACAGCCGGACCGTCACCGGGTGCGCGTCGCGGGCGAAGAACGCGCGGTCCAGCTCCTCCTGGATGACCGGCTGGTAGAGCGAACCGGCGATGGCCAGGCTGCGCCCGGTGAGCACGATCTGCTCCAGGTCCATGATGTTGGCCAGATTCCGCACGGCCAGCGCGAGCCGGCGCGCCGAGCGCTCCAGCAGCGAGCGGGCGCCCGGCTCGCCGCGCAGTGCCGCCCGGGCGACCGCGGCGAACTCGGCGGCGACCGACTG
>NZ_WTLH01000216.1 GCF_011421595.1 Streptomyces sp. YIM 98790
CCCGGAGATGGTCCCGGAGACGCTCGCGCAGCCGCGCGGCGGCGCGCCGGGGCGGGGTGGCCGGCCGCCGGGACGGCGTGGGCGGCTCCGGCGGCTCGGGCGGGTCGGGGGCCTTGGGGGTCTCCGGGACCTGGGTCACCCTGCTGCTCCTTGCTTCAGGGGGCGGGAGGGGGGAGAGGCGGGCGGGAGGGGCGCGGTCGGTGCGGTGCACCCGCCCCCGCCCGGACCGGCCGGGCGATGCTGCGCTGCGTGCGGCGGAGGCGGCTCAGTAGTACTGGTTGCCGGCGGAGCGGCGGCGGGCGGCGAGGACGTAGCCCAGCGCACCCGCGATGGCGATGCCGCCGCCGATGGCCAGCGGCATCAGGTAGTCGCCGCTCTGCTGCGAGCCGCCGAAGCCGGCCGCGGCCCCGCCCATCGGGGTGCGGGAGAAGGTGAAGTTGCCGACCTGGGTGGTGCCGTTGGCGCAGAACACCTTGACGTCGTAGGTCCGGCCCGGGGTGAGGCCGCTGGTCCTGATGAAGCCGGTGCCGGCCCACACGCCGTTGGTCTTGGTCAGCGTGATGGGCGCCTGGAAGGCGTCGGAGATGGCCTGGCTGGCGGGCTGGCAGGTGGCCTTGACGGTGACCTGGCTGCCCGCGCCGCCCACGCCCGGCGTCACGGTCAGGGTGCGGGGGGTGGGGGTGACGGTGGTGCCGTCGCTCGGCACCTTGCCGTCGTCCTGGGCGGCGGGCGCGGCGGCGGGCGCGCCGGCCGGTGTGACGGCGGCGGCCGGCCCGGCCAGGCCGAGGGACAGCAGGGCCGCGGCGGCGCCCAGCGCCAGGCGGCCGGGTCGTGAGCGGAGACGTTCGGTATCACGCATGGGACGGTGACCTCCGGGGTCGATGGGCCGCTCGCCCGGGCGGCGGACGGCGTGACGGGATGTCAGTGCCATGCGAACAGCGCGTCACCGGATTCGCATGCGGAGGGGGTCCCGACGGGTGGCCCGGTAGGCCATCCGAGGACCGGGCCGCGGCCGGGGACGCAGCGGAAGGGCCGGGGTTCCCGCCGTGCGGCGGGAACCCCGGCCCGTGCGGGGGAGGGAGCAAAGCCCTCCGGCGTTCCACGACGTCCTCCGGTTCGGCTCCGCTTCCTTCCCGGTTCCTTCCCGGTTCCTTCCCGGTTCCTTCCCGGTGCTGGGTGCTGTCCCCGGTTCCGGTTACTTCAGGTCGAGATCGCGGCGCCGGATGCCGGCCAGTCCCGCGGCCAGCAGCACGGCCGCCACCGCGGTCAGGAGGATCAGCGGCGTCCAGCTCATCTCCGCGGCCGGCAGCGCCGGCACATGGCTGAAGGGGTCCAGGTTCAGCAGCCACTGCGGGAAGTCCAGCAGGGTCCCCAGGTAGCCGATGAGGAACGCCCCGGCCGGCAGCACCCAGGCGACGGGCGCGGCCCGCGGGAACCAGCCGATCAGCAGCGCCGCCACACCGACGGTCACCCACAGCGCCGGTGCGTACGCCAGCGCCGCGCCGAGCATCCGGAGTGTCAGATCGCCCTCGTCCGCCGACGCGGCACCGGTCAGCCCGAACAGCAGGCCGCCGGCCAGCAGGGCGAGCGAGGAGCCGGCCAGCCCGACCAGCAGCTGGCTGCCCAGCCACCGGGTGCGGGACAGCCCGGTGGACAGCAGCGGCTCCGCGCGCCCCGAGGTCTCCTCGGAACGGGCCCGCAGCGGCGCCATCACCGCGTAGATCGCCGCCACCACGGACAGCGGGGTCATGATCACCGAGGCGAAGCTGTCGATGACCGAGCTGCTCAGCTCGGCCAGGGCCTCCTCCAGCACATCCACGCCCTCGATCAGGTTCTCCACGTCGCCGAGGACCGAGCCGTACATCGCGCCGAGCAGGGCGACACCGGTGGTGAAGCCGATGAGCAGGCCGCGGTGCAGGCGCAGGGCGAAGCCGAGCGGCGTGGTCAGCGCGTCGGTGGCGGTGGGCCGGCCGAGCCGGGCGGCGCGCAGCCCGGCGCCCAGGTCGCGCAGCACCGAGAGCCGGTAGGCCAGCAGGACCAGCGCCACGATGGCGGCCAGGCAGAGCAGCAGCGGCCACCAGCGGTTGTCCACATAGACATAGGTGAACTCCACCCAGCCGATGGGAGACACCCAGGACAGCCAGGCGGCGGAGCCGTCCGCCCCGGCCGCGTCGCCCGCCGCGCGGAGCGCGTAGGCGGCGCCGATCACGGCCATGGCCCAGCCGGAGGCGCCCCGCGAGTGCGGAGTGATCTGCACGGTGACGGCCGCCACCGCGGCGAACACGATGCCGATGGAGGCGGTCTGTGCCCCGTAGAGCAGGGCGCCCTCCGACGTGTAGCCGTAGGCGGTGTAGCCGGACAGCGAGCCCGCCAGCAGCAGCCCCAGCACCAGGTTGGCGATCACGGCGACCGCCAGGGCGGCGGTCAGATGGGCGTGCCGGCCGACCACGCTGGCGCGCAGCAGCTCCGCGCGCCCGGTCTCCTCCTCGGTACGGGTGTGCCGGGAGACGATGAGCACGCTCATGATGCCCACCAGGACCGCCGCGAAGCTGATCGTCTGGTGGGCCAGCATGGAGCCGTAGTTGTAGTCGGTGAGGTAGTGGGCCGGGCCGCTCAGGGCGAGGCCGGCCGGGCTGTTCATGGTGTCGGCGATCCGGGCCCGGTCGGCGGCTTCCGGATAGGTGGCTTCGAAGCTGGAGGCGCTGCTGAGCGTGACCAGCAGCAGCACCAGCAGCCAGACCGGGAGCCGGATGCGGTCGCGGCGCAGGTTGAACCGGATGAGTGTGCCGGTACCGGTCAGTGCGCCGCCGCCGCGCACCGGCTCCGGGGAGCGGGCCGGGGTCGGCCGGGTGGCGGTGGCGGTGGTCATCGGGCCGCTCCGTCGCTGGTGCCGTCGCCGGTGCCGCCGGTGCTGCCGGTGCCGCCGTCGGCACCGGAGCGGGCCCGGGCGGNGTGCCGCCGTCGGCACCGGAGCGGGCCCGGGCGGCCTCCTGCTCCATCTCGGCGATCTCGTCGCCGTAGTGCCGCAGCATCAGCTCCTCCAGGGTGGGCGGGTGGCTGGTGAGGCTGCGGATGCCGAGCCCGGAAAGGTACTTGACCGCTCCGTCCAGGTGCTGGCCGTCCACGGCGAAGTGCACCCGGCCGTCCTCCCGGCGCACGTCGTGCACCCCGGGAAGGGAGTCCAGCCCGTCGGCCGGCTCCACGGTGTGGGCCTCGATGGTGGTCCGGGTCAGGTGGCGCATCTCCTGGAGCGTGCCGGACTGCACGATCTTGCCCAGCCGGATGATGCTCACCCGGTCGCACAGCTTCTCGACCTGGGCGAGGATGTGGCTGGAGAGCAGCACGGTGGTGCCGGTCTCCTTGGCCTCGTTGATGACGTCCTGGAAGACGACCTCCATCAGCGGGTCCAGTCCGGCCGTGGGCTCGTCCAGCAGCAGCAGTTCGGCACGGGAGGCGAGCGCGGCGATCAGCGCCACCTTCTGCCGGTTGCCCTTGGAGTAGGAGCGGCCCTTCTTGGTGGGGTCGAGGTCGAACCGCTCGATGAGCTCGGCGCGCCGCTGCTTGTCCAGGCCGCCGCGCAGCCGGGCGAGCAGGTCGATGGCCTCTCCGCCGGTCAGGGTGGGCCACAGCTCGACATCGCCGGGCACATAGGCCAGGCGGCGATGGAGTGCGACGGCATCGTGCCAGGGATCACCGCCCAGCAGCCGCGCCTCGCCGGAGTCGGCGCGCAGCAGGCCGAGCAGGATGCGGATGGTGGTGGACTTCCCGGCGCCGTTGGGCCCGAGGAAGCCATGCACCTCACCGGTCCGGACCTCGAAGTCCAGACCGTCCAGGGCACGTGTCCGGCCGAAGGTCTTGACCAGGCCGGAAACAGAGATGGCGGGGGCTGCCTCATTCATGATTCTGAAGATACAGTTACTTCAGAATTTTGTGAAGATAGCGAACTCCGGCTGTGGCGCCGTCAAGATCGACCCGAAGGAGAATGGCCCCATGACTGATCAGATGAGCGGAGAAAGGAACGGGGCCATGCGGGAGACGGACGATGTGCCGCAGCCGAAACCGGAAGCGGCACCAGCTGACCGGTGGAACGCGGAGACCGCCGTTTTCGTCGAGCGTTTCGCGGCCGAGCTGATCGACGCCGGGCTCCAGCCCACCGCCGCCCGGGTCTTCAGCTGCCTGCTGGCCGACGACGAGGGCGCCCTCAGCTCGGCCGAACTGGTCAGACGGCTGAAGATCAGCCCGGCCGCGATCTCGGGCGCCGTGCGCTACCTCGGCCAGGTGCACCTGGTCTCCCGGGAGCGGCAGCCCGGCACCCGGCGCGAGCTGTACCGCGTGCACCACAATGTCTGGTACGAAGCGATGGCCAACCGGGACGCGCTGCTCAACCGCTGGATCTCCACCCTGCAGGAAGGGCTGCCCGCGCTCGGCCCGGACACCCCGGCCGGCGAACGGATCAGCGAAACCGTGGAGTATCTGCTGTTCCTGCGCTCCGAGCTGGATGGCGTGCTGGACCGCTGGCGCGCGCTGCGCCGCTCCCAGGGGCACCTGGACCCGGAGGAGCGCCCGCGCCAGGACCCCGACGGCTGAGGCCGGACCCGCGATTCCGCTCCTCTCTTCGTCTCGCCTCTCTACGCCTCGCCTCTCTACGCCTCGCCTCTCTTCGTCTCGCCTCGGCTCTCCTCGCTCGGCTCTCGTCTCGTCTCTTCCTCCCCTGCCTTCCCCGTACGGGCAGCCGGGGGCCCGCACCCGTACCGCCGGGGCTTCAGGGAGTGCCGGAGCGCGGAGCCGGAATGGTCGTCGTGGGAGGCAGCGGAGTGGCGGGCAGGGTGAGCCGCAGCGCGTCGGGGCGGACATGCCAGACACGGGAGCGGGCCGGACCGAACTCCACCGCATCCGCCCGGTAACAGAACCCCGGGCCCGGCTCCGGGCCCGACACCCGGACCTCCTTCGCATGCGCGGTCACCACCGCCCCTTCGCCCTGATGCCGCACCACCACCCGGGCCAGCCCCGCGTCAGCCGAGACCGAGACCTGCTCCACCGGCCGCACTCCGTCCGCCAGCAGCGCATCGTCCGCCTCCACCCGCAGCAGCGGATGCGGCACCCCCGCCGCCCGCCCGGCCCGCCCGGCCCGAGCGGCCCGTTCCCCCCGCCGCCACCACAGCAGGCGCGGCTCCCCCGCCGCCCCCGACCCGGCCGGCCGTTCCGGCGGCCCGGACGGTATCCCCAGGGAGTCCAGCACCACCCCGCCGCTGTCGTCCTCCAGCAGATCCAGCGAGCGGGCAGTGCCGTTCAGCACCGTCCGCGAGGCACGCACCGCGTCGCACGGCACGCCCAGCCCGCGCGCCACCAGCACACTGCGCGGCGGCCCCACCGGCACCACACCCAGCGCCCGCCCGGCCAGCTCGCCGCGGCGGTGCAGCACCCGCACCGCCCGCGCCACCGCCCGGTCGTCCCCGACCACCACCACCGGACGCCCGGCACCCGCCCGGTGCGCCAGCACCCGGGCCAGTTCCTGTTCGCGCGGCTGCTCCAGCAGGCACAGCCGCGCGTCCGGCGAGCCCGCACACAGCACGTCGCGCGCGATCCGTACCGACTCACCGTCCGTACGCCGGGCAATCGGATCGATCACGATGAGCACTCTGGCCGCCTCCTGCCGCCGACGCAATCGAGGCCGCCCGCGGCCCGGGGCCGGCGCCGCACTGGCCCGGAACCGTCCGGGAAGTGCCGCGGGCACGTTCGCCTCCGGCTGCCCGGTTGCGTAAACTCTCGGTGCAAGAGCCCCTGCCGCGATTGCGCCAGGGGCTTCGTCGATGGGGGCAGCCTGCTTAATGGGATGCCCCGCCCGGAAGGGGTGTACGCCTGTGCCCGCGCTCGTGCTGCTGGGTGCTCAGTGGGGTGACGAAGGAAAGGGGAAGGCCACCGACCTCCTCGGCGGCTCCGTCGACTACGTCGTCCGCTACCAGGGCGGCAACAACGCCGGCCACACCGTGGTCGTCGGCGACCAGAAATACGCCCTGCACCTGCTCCCCTCCGGCATCCTCTCCCCCACCTGCACCCCGGTCATCGGCGCCGGTGTGGTGGTCGACCCCAGCGTGCTGCTGGACGAACTGCGCGGTCTTCAGGAGCGCGGTATCGACACCTCCCGGCTGCTGCTGAGCGGCAACGCCCACCTGATCACCCCCTACCACACGGTGATGGACAAGGTCTCCGAGCGCTTCCTCGGCAAGCGCCGGATCGGCACCACCGGCCGCGGCATCGGCCCCTCCTACGCCGACAAGATCAACCGGGTGGGCATCCGGGTCCAGGACCTCTTCGACGAGTCGATCCTGCGACAGAAGGTGGAGGCCGCGCTCGACGTCAAGAACCAGATCCTGGTCAAGCTCTACAACCGGCGCGCCATCGCCGCCGACCAGGTGCTGGAGGAACTGCTCGACTACGCCGGCCGGCTGAAGGCCTATGTGGCGGACACCGCGCTGGTGCTGAACCAGGCCATCGACGAGGGCAAGGTGGTCCTCTTCGAGGGCGGCCAGGGCACCCTGCTGGACGTCGACCACGGCACCTATCCGTTCGTGACCTCCTCCAGCCCCACGGCGGGCGGGGCCTGCACCGGATCGGGCGTCGGTCCGACCAAGATCAGCCGGGTGATCGGCATCCTCAAGGCCTACACCACCCGGGTGGGCGCCGGGCCGTTCCCCACCGAGCTGCACGACGAGGACGGCGAGGCGCTGCGCCGGATCGGCCACGAGTACGGGGTGACCACCGGCCGGGACCGCCGCTGCGGCTGGTTCGACGCGGTCATCGCCCGCTACGCCGCCCGGATCAACGGCCTGACCGACTTCTTCCTCACCAAGCTCGACGTGCTCAGCGGCTGGGAACGCATCCCGGTGTGCGTGGCCTATGAGATCGACGGCCGCCGGGTGGACGAGATGCCCTACAGCCAGACGGACTTCCACCACGCCAAGCCGGTGTACGAGTATCTGCCGGGCTGGCAGGAGGACATCACCGGCGCCAAGAGCCTGGCGGATCTGCCGCGCAACGCGCAGTCCTATGTCCGGGCGCTGGAGGAGATGTCCGGTGCGCCGATCTCGGCGATCGGGGTCGGCCCGGGGCGCGACCAGACCATCGAGGTGCGTTCCTTCCTCTGACGCCGCCCCCTGACGTCGTCTGACGTCCCCCCGGGGGGAACGTGCGGCGGCCCGGGACCCGCCGGTCCCGGGCCGCCGCACGTTCCGGACCCGGACGCGTGCTCCTGTGCTCCTGTGCTCAGGAGTCTCCGGACGCCCGGGAGAGGTCGAAGGGCTCCTTGTACTCGTCCAGCGGCTGGAAGGTGAGGGTCTCCCCGCCGTCCGTGAGCGTCGCCGAGAAGGACGGGACGTCGCCGTCGGTACAGGCCGACTCCGGCTCGGAGCTGGTCACCGTGCTGGGGGAGAACAGCAGTTCGTCGTTGTCCGGGCCGACCGCCACCAGGGTGTGCTCCATGGTGCAGTGCAGGGAGTTGCCGTCCGCGGTCCAGTTGACGGCCACCGCGCCGACCGGTGACTGCACGATCTCCACCCTGTGCTCCGTGCCGTCCACCGACGCCCACCAGTTGCCCACGAACGGCTCCGGGATCGCCTCGCCGCCGGGCTCGTCGGGGGCCGGGACGAGATCGGCCGTGTAGGAGTAGTCGGTGGCGGTCCACACCAGGGTGGCGTCCTCCTGCACCTTCACGGTCTGCTCGCCGTAGGAGGAGCAGCTGTACTCGGGCACCTCCTGGTAGACCTCGCCCTCGATCACCATCAGGTTCTCGAAGGAGACGAGGGTGGCCTGCTCGGCGCACATGGCGTACTCGTCCAGGCTCCAGATGGACGCGACCTCGTCACCCCGGCGGCCCTGGTAGATCTCCACCCGGATGTAGGAGTCCGTCGGATCACCGTAGGAGTCGACGATCTCGCCCACCCAGGCGCCGAGATAGGCCTCGTCGATGATGCCGTCGCCGGTCGGTGCCTCCCAGCCGTCACCGTCGTCACCGGAGCCGGAATCGCTGTCGGTGTCGCTGTCGGTGTCGGTGTCGGACGGCTCGTCGCCGAAGTCGGAACCCGAATCGGCGTCGGAATCGGCGTCGGGCTGGGGGGTCGGGTCGTCGACGTGGTCGCCGGCGGGTTCGTCGGAGCTCCCCACGCCGGTGTCGTCGTCCCGGTTGGCGAGGACGAGAGCGGTGACACCGCCGGCCACCAGCACCAGTACGGTGCCCACGGCGGCCAGGATCAGGTGCAGCTTGCGCCGCGGCGCCTTGGCACCGGGCGCGGGTGTGGTGCCGACGGTCGGCAGGCCGCCGGTCATGGCCGGGTGCGGGGTCGCGGCACCGCCGGGCGCCGGAGTGGCCGGCGCGCCGAACCCGCCCGGCGGGTAGCCCGCGGACATGGCGGCGGGCCCGCCCGTGCCCGGTGTGCCGGGACCGGCCGGGGTGGGCGCGCCGAAGGCTCCCCCGTGGGGAGACGCCCCCATGGGCGGCGGGGTGTGGGAGGTGACGGTCTGCGCCGCGGACTCCGCGGGCGGTCCGGCGGCAGCCGCCGGCGGGGCGTACGGGCTGAGCGGCGGCACGGGGGTTCCGCCGGGGGGCGGGGG
>NZ_WTLH01000217.1 GCF_011421595.1 Streptomyces sp. YIM 98790
TGTCGAGTTCCCTGGCGACGTGCGCGATCGGCCGGCTCGACTTGAGAGCCAGATGGACTGCTTCTTCTCGGAACTCCGGTGAATATCTACTGGGTGGTGCCACGTGCTTACTTTCTCGTCGTGCTCGGGGGGACATCCTATTGGGTCCCTGTCCGGAGACTTCGAGGCACCTCACTCGCCGGAGCAAGCCGGGCACAGGGTGACGTAACCGCTCGCGGTGGGGGTGCGCCATGCCCAGCGACTTCCCTGCTGCTGGCAGCCGGTGCAGATGCGGGCCTGCTCCGCGAGGGCTCGGTCTCGCTCTTGCCACCGATCAAGCATGTCCGCGTACGCACGCGGAAGCACCCAGCGCGTCCCTGACCAGGTCAGCAGTTCGAACGGGCGGGTGGCGGCCACCGTGCACGCACCGTAGGACGAGATGAGCTCCTCGAGGGTGAGCTGGCCGGGCAGACCATGGGTGCCGATTTCGTACCAGCTGCTGCAGAAGTCGCTGTCGAAGTCGCCGTAGGCAGGGACGAGGTCCCGGTGGCGAGAGCGCCGTGCGGCAGCGTAGATCCAGTAGTTCAGTATCCTGCGCCAGTCGGCTCGGTTCCAGTCGTCATAGGATTCCCGATCCTCGAAGTAGCGGCGGCTGGGAACCTGGGCCTCCATCACGTCGCTGTGGTCGACCGTGACGGCAGCCAAGGCCTTCCCGGCGCGGCGGATGTCGCGGTCGTCGTACTTCCAGCGGCCCTTGTTCTTGTAGCCGCGCACAGCGACATCGCCGATGAACACATGGCCGTGATCGAGGAAGTCACCTCTGCTCGGGATCAGTTCACCGGCGTCGAGAGGCAGGCCACAGTCCTTGGTCAGATCCGCCAGGGTGTCCCGGGCCAGCTGTGGGCTGATGAGCATGCCCGGATGATGTCAGGAGGGTCTGACATTGCCGGAATGTCGCTGCCCTCCGGCTCCGGAGGGCAGCCGGAAGGAACCCTGGAAATGGCGTTACGGCCTGCGCCAACGGCGGTTCTCCGGGGCGCTTCGGGCCATGCCTCGACGGTAGCCCCAAGGGCGCCAGCGGCACTTCTTCGGCGGCATAAGCTCTGGAAGACACGGTGAAGGCGTCTCGATGCCACCGTTCGGACCGTTCCATTTTTGTCAAGTCAGGTCGCCCTTATGGCACTTGCGGCATAGCGTCAACGGGGTGGGACGAGACTGGTTCGGAGGGCGGGCACCGTGAAGGATCAGGACAGGGCGCGAGGTGCAGGTGGCAAGCCGTCCGGATCGGTGCGCCGGGAGGTGTGGGTGCGTAGTGGGGGCAGATGCGCCCTGTGCAACGCCTACCTGCTGGAGGGTTCGATGTCGGGGCGGACGTTGAATCTGGGCGAACTCGCGCACATCGTCGGCCGCGGCAGCGGTGTCCGCTCGCCACGGGGTGAGCAACCTCTGGATCACGCGCGGAGGGAGGACGCCGACAATCTGATGCTGCTGTGCGCCGACCAACACAGTGAGATCGATGCGGCGGGCGGGTTGGATCTGTTCACGGTCGAGAAACTGCGGCGGGTCAAGCAGGACCACGAGGACCGGATCCGGCACGTGACGGGCCTTGGGCCGGATCGCGCCACCACGGTGCTGCGGATGGTGGGGCCGGTCCACGGCAACGAGGTCGAGTTGTCCCGGCAGACGGCCGCGACCGCAGTCGTCGCCGGGGATCGGTTTCCACTGTTCCTGGAGTCCTACACACGCCACGGCCTCGAAATAGACCTGCGCGGGGCGCCCGGGGAATCGCAGGCCGCCCCGTTCACAGCGTCGCGAGCTGCGGCTGCCAGCCGCGACTACTACCGCGTAGCGACCCAGGTGATCGACAGCGTGATCGAGCGGCAGTTGCGCCCCGGCATCATGCGCGATGCCGTGCGGCATGTGAGCGTATTCGGCTTCGCGCGGCTGCCGCTACTGGTGCATCTGGGGTCCCGGCTGGACGACACGGTGCCCACCGACATTTACCAGCGGCACCGGGAGGATGAGTCGTGGGTGTGGCGCGACGGGAATGGCCCGGTTCCAGGGTTCACCACACAGATCGATCACGATGTGCCGGCCGGGAGCGAGGCCGTGGTGGTAATCAACGTGTCGGGAGCGATCGGGATGCAGGAGGTGCCAGCCGCGCTGGCGGGACTGCGCCGCTGGGAGATCCGTCCGGTCGGGGTGCCCACGGGCCCGGACATCATGCGTGGCCGCAGGTGCCTGGAGCGTTTCACTGCCGCGCTGCGGGGCTTCTTCGCCGGGCTGGAGGCTGAGGCGAAGACGCTGGAGCGCCTGCATGTGCTGCCCGCGCTGCCGATGTCCGCCGCGATCGTGCTGGGCCGTGTCCACCACCCGCAGGTCCATCCGCCGCTGGTGGTGTACGAACGGCTGGCCGGGAGTTATGTGCCGACCCTTGAGGTGGGTGGAAGTAGCGGGGCAGGCGTGGGGATGGTGGCGAGAGCGGCGGGCGGGTCATCAGGGTGGGGTGGGTAGGGGATGAAGTAGTGGGACGGCTGGGTACCGGTGTGGGGCTGGGCGCAAAGGTGAGTTCCGGAGACGGGATGGTGCATCTGCATGCCGAGGAGGGTGACGAGAGTAGCGGTGATGCTGGCGAGGTCGGCGGCGGACCCATGAAAGGTGGGCACGGAGCAGCCGCGGGTGGGTCTGATCTCCTGACCTGGCTGCGGTTCGCTCCACAGCTGGTGGTACGACTCCAGGGCAGGGCGGGCCAGGACGTGCTGGCCAGTGGTCTGGTCGATGAGTGCGGGGCCATGGCCGGTTCCGGGGGCTGAAACGGTGAGGATGCCGTGGCTGGCGGTCATCGGGTCGGTGGCCATCTGGGCGAGCACGGCTGTGCGACCGGAGTGGCGCGCCAGGAGGTCCAGGAAGCGTCCGGCGGTGATGCTGATAGTGGCATCGATAATGACGTCGGCCTGCTGAGCTGCATCAAGCAGTTCGAGTGAGGGGGGTGGCGGGGAGATGTCGACGATAAGGTCGTCGCGCAAGCTGCGCAGCCGCTTGGCCAGGGCGACGGCCTTGTTTTCGCCGACGTCGGCTTCGGTGTAGTTCTGCCTCACCAACAGTCCGCCGGTGATGGGGGTGCCAGGATCGCTGAGGCTGATGCGGGCGGCCCCGGCGCGGGCTATCAGTTCCGCAGCCCAAGAGCCGATCCCGCCGCAACCCCAGAGATGGACGTGGGTGCCGTGGAAGGCGTTGACGGGGCGTTGGGCGTCGCGGCGGGTAGTGACGGCCTCCCGCTCCTCGGACAGGTAGCACCATTCGACGGCGCTGTCACCTACATCGGCGGGCAGCGCGGACAGATTCTCTGCCGGGCGAGGTGTGCGGCGCAAGGTGTCGCTGACCGGGACAGACAGGCGTCCGGCCAGGAGGAAACGGGGGCCCGCTGGAAGGCCGGGGTGCGGTACGGCAAGGATGAAGTACTGGTTGGTTCCCTCGGGATTGCGGCGGGCGGAGTGAGTCAGGGCAGTCAGGAAAGCGGGTGAGGTGAGTCCGGGTCGGCGGAGGGCTCCCGTTTGGCCAAGCGTGGGATTGTCGATGCGGTTGAGGAGGTCAGCGAGAGTGTGGCCGGCCCCGAGAGGCAGGTGGTGGCCGAGGGGCAGTACGGGCAGGCGCATGCTCTGCTCGTGGGCCTGGTGCCTGGAGAGGTCAAGTCGCTGACTGAAGCGGGGGGTGAGCCAGCCAGTGTGCGCGGTGCGGTGCTCGTTCGGTTCTCGGACGACGATGGTGGGTGTGCCGTCAGTGCGGTGCAGGACTCCGCCGACGGCGTGGTAGAGGGCGGTGGTGGCGTCGAACCGGTTGGAGGCAGCGTCGGTGAGCCATTGCCACAGCCGGTTCAGGACCGCGGGGACGCCTCCTTCCGGGTTCCACTCGCGGGCGGTGTCGAGGTAGAGGCACAGGCGCACTCCCTCCAGCACGTGCGGGGTACCGGCGAAGCGAGTGTGCGGTGTCAGCACCTGCGGGGGCACCCGCTCGATGGGCGGGATGTCGAGGATGAAGTCCTCGTCCTCGCCCAGGACGAGCCCTCCCTCGGTGTGCGGGATGTCGGCGGTGTGCAGGCGGATGCGGATCCAGGCCGAGCCGTCGGGCTGGATCTGGGGGCCGCCCAGGACCCGGAGGTCTTCGGGGTGCTGGGCGGCGAGGGCTTTGAGGCCGGACAGCAGGTCCTGCTGCCATGGGCTCGTGGCGCGGGCGGGGGATTTGCGCTTGGTCATCCGGCACGTCCTGTACGGGTGGGAGTGATCAGCGGCGGCACCGGAAACTTGGGGCCGGCCGCCGGCGCGGTGGACGAGGAGGACGAGCCGGGCGGCTCGGGGAAGCGGCTGCCGAACAGTTCCCGCCACAGGCGCACGCTGGTGGCAGGGTCCGTCTCGTCGTAGGCGCTGCGGATGTCGCGTGCGTGGGTGTGGATGCGGTCGCGGAAGTAGGCGTAGGTGGCCTGGTTCCAGCGGTGGTCGAAGGTAACCCCAGATCCGGACGGGTCGGGGATGGACGGCTTGTAGGGGCGGGCCTGCAGCCACTCGTCGAGGTCTTCCACGATGGTGAGCAGCGCAGTGGGAACGTTGGCGTAGCAGCCCGGCTCAAGCAGGGCGGTGGTCTGGGTAACCCGTTCGCCGAGGAGGGTGGTGAGGATGATGGAGCGGGTGCCGGTGAAGGAATTCCTGTGGTCGCGAAGGTACTTCATCAGTCGGATGACCTTGCGGAGGTTGCCGCCCGTGATGTCGTCCTTCTCCTTCATCCAGGCTGTGAACCCGGCGGGGTTGGTCACCTCGAACCGATTCTCGTCGCGGTTGACGATGACTTCGCGGCCGTCGGCGAGGCGCAGGTAGGGCACGATGTCGACGTGCATCGAGTTGGCGTAGGTGAGCTGTACGCAGCGGCATTTACGGGTGTGCGGCATGGTCTTGTAGATGCTGTGCCGATGCAGAGCTGCGTAGATCTTGTCGATGTAGGTTGCGGGATTGTCTGCCCAGTCCAGAACCTCCTGGAGGTGGAGCATGAAGTCGGCGTCGAACTCCTTGTCGCCGACCGGGTTGATGATGGTGCGCTGCGCCCACGATCCCTGGGGCTTCTTGCCGAGAATGAGCGGTCCGAGTTCCGGGTCGCTCTTGAGGGCCTGGTAGATGGCCTCCACCCGGGAGGCGAGGAGATCGAGCTTGGTCTGACTGAGGTTGACGACGTCCCGCAGGAACGTAGTGAAGCAGTTGACGTGCTGCATGAGTGTCTCTTCCTGGGATGGTGCCCTGTCCGCGAAACAGCAGCGTGGATGCCGTGTGCGTCGGGATGCTGCGCGGCCCTCGGGCATGGAAAGGGGCAACGCGCAGGTCACGTGCCGGCTGGCCGGTCCTTCACGCCAAGCACACGTGTGGCGTGTGCGGCGGGTGTCCGCGCAGGGCAGAGGTGACGAGGCAGCCGCGTATCCAGGGAGGTGCGGGATACCACGGCAGACGGTAAGCGCGGCTAGCGGTGCCAGCACCTTGAGCCCCGGGCGACGTGATCAGGTCGACTGCCGCTGTGCACGGCTGGTCGGGGCGGCGCCTGTACGGCAAGCCGACGTGTGCATGGTGCCATCCGGTCAGTGCTGCGGTCCGTCGTCACGGTCCGGCATGCAGTGCGCGGTACGGCCCTGGTCGGGTGTACGCCTGCCCGGTGCGTGCCGGGCAGGGTGCACGTCTTTCCCAAGGAGCCCGCCTGCTCCCTGGTGTAACCAGGAGAGCACACAGAACGACCATCACGCAAGGCACTTTTTGATGGTCAGTTTTACTGACATCAGCTCGCCGGGTCTGGTCGGGTCGGCGTTCGGGGCGAGTCGAGCCAGTGGCGGCTGCCCCCGAGCGCGCCGATCACCTGGTCTCTAGTTGGCGGGGCCGGAGATGATGCCCAGGTTCATCAAGCGATAGGTCATCGCGATCTCGCTGAGCTTGAAGGTGTCCGCCAGCTGGGTCACCAGCTCGTCGACGGTACGGAAAGAGGTCTGGCGCACCGCGGCCCGGACCAGCGTCTCGGGGGCGAGCAGGGCCGCAGCGAAGCGGTTGGCCTCGACCTCCTCGCGGTCGGTTGCCATGCTCGACACCGTATTGCGGTAGTTCACCCGCGTGTCCGTGTCCAAGATCAAGGGCCGGCCGCGGTGCATCCGCAGGTGCCCGAGCTCATGCGCCACCGTGAAACGCTGCCTCAACAGGGAATGATTGCAGTTCACACCGATCACACTCTGGCCGTCCCTCCGCAGCAGCATGCCCGAGACGTCGTCGTCCAAGCTCTGCGGCACGACCTGAACATCCAGGCCGCACGCCAGCGCGAACGGGTCGACCGGAGCGGCGGCGATCTGGAACTCCCGCAACAGGGCCCGTGCGGCAGTGTCAGCTCTGGCCATGAGCGTTGTTCTTCTCGGCCTCGGACCATACCGAGGCGACATCGGCCGCGTACTTGGCCGGAAGGCCAGCAACCTCCTCCGGCAGGAGCTGCGGGAGCAGTTCAGCCGGCTCCACATGAAGGACCGCCGCCATACGGACGAGGCGGTACAGCGGGGGTGTTTGCGTCCCGCTCTCGATGTTCGTGATTGACCCTCGCGACAGCCCAGCCTGCCGCCCGAGCAGTTCCTGGGTAAGCCCTGCCCGGAGCCGGGCCCCCCTGATCAGCCGCCCCACAGCGGCATTGAAAGCCTTCTCTTCCATACTGCCCCCAGTGATGTCAGCCTCGCTGACAACCTACTTCCCCGGCTACGGCTCTACCAGACCCGGGGTGGACGGGCGATCGATCACCCCGCACGTCGCACGAGGTCGTGCGCCCTGAGTGTCGGAGGCTGCTTCTACGGTGGGCAGGGTGACACGTGACGAAGCCATATCGCAGCCCGCGCCGGTGCCCGCCTACAGGGCCGTGGTGGGAGATGAGCCGCTCACCGGTCCGGTGCGGAACTCGGTGGGCGGCTGGCCCTACCTTGATGCTGGCCAGGAGTGGCCGCAGTGCTTCTGCGGCCTGGACCTGGTCCTGTACTTCCAGTTCGACATCCCCGCCGACGTGGAGTTCTTCGGCGGCACACACCTCTTGGTGTTCCACTGCCGTGCCCACAACGACGCCGCCTCCCCCGAACTCCGCGACGGCCGCCTCGTTCCCCGGTACTGGCAGGCCCCGCAGCCCCCGTACCCCGGCACCTTCTGGCGCATCCTCCTCCAGGACAACCCTTCCCCCACCGACCGGCCCGAGCCTCATCTGCAGCCGCGGCCTCTCACCCTGACGCCCTTCACCGACCACCCCCTGCCCTGGGGCGACGAGGAGTTCGTCGGCGCCCAGGAGTTCAAGGTGGGCGGCATACCCTCCTGGGCACAGGGCCCGGAGTCCTACCGCTGCGCCTGCGGCGCCGACCTGGTCTACCTGTGCCAGGTTCCCGAAGACATGCCCTTCACCACCCGACCCGGCAGCCCCGAACAGCCCTACGGCAGCACAGACGAATACTGCCTGTTCCTCGGCAACGAGGTCTACCTCCTCGCCTACCCCGCCCGCTGCCACCCGGCCGCCACCTGGCCCGTCAACCAGAAGTGACGCACCAGCCTCTTACCCACCGCGGGACGGGACACCCCGCCCCGGAAACCCACTCGCCACAAGGCGACGGACCTTCACACATCCGCGCCCCGGCGCCGAGATCCGCCACTCGAGAGTTCCCAGCGGCTTGTACCCTGCCGACAGACCCCGGGTGGCGACACCCGACTTGCCCCGGGGGGCGGGCGCCAACTCCTCCGGGGACCACTCGGGGACCACACGCCATGCACAGCACCGCACAACCCTGGCAATACGACACGGAACTCCCCGTCCCTTTGTTCCAACTGCCCTATTTTCATAGCGCTTTGGCCGAACTGGAGGTCAAGGGGTCGTGGGTTCAAATCCCGCCGTCCCGACACTGGTCAAAGGCCCTCCGGGAGGATCCCGGAGGGCCTTTGACATCAACGGCTGACATCAACGCCCTCACCCGGCGCGATTGCCGCCGCCCCCCGCCGGGATCACTCGGACTCCTCGGGCTCCTCGGTGTCCTCATCCATGCCGAGGGCGTCCTCCATCTGCTCCGCGGCAGCCTTCAGGGTCGTGTCCATCACGTGGGCGTAGGTGTCCAGCGTCATGGTGATGGTGCTGTGCCCGAGCATCTCCATGATCGTCCGGGCGTCCACGCCCTGGGCCAGCAGCAGGGAGGCGCAGGTGTGCCGCAGGTCGTGCACCCGCACCCGCGCACCTTCGCCCGCCGGCACAGCACGGTCAGCATCCGGTTCAGGCTGCGAGGGTCGGTGGGCCGCCCGGTGGGTGTGGTGAAGACCAGCCCGTCGGGCTGGTGGGCCAGCGGATCCCAGGCCAGGCCGGCCGCCGCCCGCTCCGTCTCCTGCCGGGCACGGTGGGCGCGCAGCGCCTGCACACACCTTTCGGGCAAGGAAATGGTGCGCTGGGAGCGTGAGGTGCCTCGAAGTCTCCGGACAGGGACCCAATAGGATGTCCCCCCGAGCACGACGAGAAAGTAAGCACGTGGCACCACCCAGTAGATATTCACCGGAGTTCCGAGAAGAAGCAGTCCATCTGGCTCTCAAGTCGAGCCGGCCGATCGCGC
>NZ_WTLH01000218.1 GCF_011421595.1 Streptomyces sp. YIM 98790
CCGGCAGCGCGCCGTGCTGCTGCGCCAGGCCGCCGGGGCCGAGCGGCAGGCCGCCGCGGACGCCGCCCGGGCCGGCCAGGAGGACAAGGCCGCGCGGCTGCGGCTGACCGCGCTGCAGGCGGAGGCGGACGCGGTCCGGGCCGACGACGAGGCGGACGAGATGTCCCGTCAGGCAGCCGCCGGGGTGCGCACCAAGGACGGCAAGCCGCTCCGCCTGGACTTCGTCCTCCCGGCCGGCCCGGAGGCGGAGCGGCTGCGCGAGGTCGGCAGACGCATCGCCGCCATGCTCGCCCCGCTCGGCGTGCTGGCCGAGATCACCGAGGTGGAGAGCGACGCCTACTTCGAGGACCACATCATCGAGGGCGACTTCGACCTGGCCCTCTACTCCTGGCCGGCCACCGCCTACCCGGCCACCGACGCCCGGCCGGTGTACGCCAAGCCGCAGGCCATCCCCGGCGGCGAGCTGTTCGTCGAGCAGAACTTCGCCCGGGTCGGCACCGACCACATCGACCAGCTTCTGGACCAGGCCGCCACCGAGCTGGACGACAAGCGCCGCGCCGAGCTCCTCAACAAGGCCGATGTCCGGCTGTGGGCGGCGGCCGGCTCCATCCCGCTCTTCCAGCGTCCCGAGCTGGTGGCCGTGGACCGGAAACTGGCCGGGGCCGGCGCCTTCGGCCTGGCCACCCCCCGCTACCAGGACATCGGCTACCGCCGCTGACCGGCCCGCCCCGTACGATGAGGTGCGGGGCCGGTCCACCCGAGGCACAGAAGTCTGCCGGGCTCGCCGCCACCAGGTCATCAGGCCATCAGGTCATCCGCCAGCCGGGACCGCACCGCCGCCGCAGCGCGCCGCCGCGCACCGGCGCGGGCGGGGTTCCGTCACGTCCGGGAGAAGCGCCGCCAGTGCCCACGCGCCACGACATCCGCAATGTCGCCATCGTCGCCCATGTCGACCACGGGAAGACCACCCTGGTCGACGCCATGCTCAAGCAGGCCGGCGCCTTCGCCGCGCACCAGCACGTCGACGACCGGGTCATGGACTCGAACGACCTGGAGCGCGAGAAGGGCATCACCATCCTGGCCAAGAACACGGCCATCCGGTACCACCCCAAGGACGGCTCAGGCCCGGTCGTCATCAACATCATCGACACCCCCGGGCACGCCGACTTCGGCGGCGNCCGACTTCGGCGGCGAGGTGGAGCGCGGCCTGTCCATGGTGGACGCCGTGGTGCTGCTGGTGGACGCCTCCGAGGGCCCGCTGCCGCAGACCCGCTTCGTGCTGCGCAAGGCGCTCCAGGCGCGGCTGCCGGTGATCCTGTGCATCAACAAGACCGACCGCGCCGACGCCCGGATCTCCGCCGTGGTCGACGAGACCTACGACCTCTTCCTGGATCTGGACGCGGACGAGGAGCAGATCGAGTTCCCGATCGTCTACGCCTGCGCCCGGGACGGCATCGCCTCCCTGACCCAGCCCGCCGACGGCACCGTGCCGGCCGACAGCGACTCCCTGGAGCCGCTGTTCAGCACCCTGCTGGACACCGTGCCGCCGCCGGTCTACGAGGAGGACGCCCCGCTCCAGGCGCATGTCACCAACCTGGACGCGGACCCGTTCCTGGGCCGGATCGCGCTCTGCCGCATCCAGCAGGGCCATCTGCGCAAGGGCCGGACCGTGGCCTGGATGAAGCGCGACGGCACGGTGCAGAACGTCCGCATCACGGAGCTGCTGATGACCGAGGCGCTGACCCGCAAGGCGGCCGCCGAGGCCGGGCCGGGCGACATCTGCGCGGTGGCCGGCATCCCGGAGATCACCATCGGCGAGACGCTGGCCGACCCGGAGAACCCGGTGGCCCTGCCGCTGATCCAGGTCGACGAGCCGGCCATCTCCATGACCATCGGCACCAACACCTCCCCGCTGGTCGGCCGCGGCGGCAAGGGGCACAAGCTGACCGCCCGGCTGGTGAAGGACCGGCTGGACCGGGAGCTGGTCGGCAACGTCTCCATGCGGGTGCTGGCCACCGACCGGCCGGACGCCTGGGAGGTGCAGGGCCGCGGCGAGCTGGCGCTGGCGATCCTGGTGGAGACCATGCGCCGGGAGGGCTTCGAGCTGACCGTGGGCCGGCCCCGGGTGGTCACCCGGGAGATCGACGGCAAGGTGCACGAGCCCGTGGAGCGGATGACCATCGACGTGCCCGAGGAGCACCTGGGCGCGGTCACCCAGCTCATGGCGGGCCGCAGGGGCCGGATGGAGACCATGACCAACCACGGCTCGGGCTGGGTGCGGATGGAGTTCCTGGTGCCCTCCCGCGGCCTGATCGGCTTCCGCACCGAGTTCCTGACCGAGACCCGTGGCACGGGCATCGCGCACGGCATCTTCGAGCGGTACGAGCCCTGGGTGGGGGAGCTGCGCACCCGCTCCACCGGCTCGCTGGTGGCCGACCGGGCCGGGCAGTCCACGGCCTACGCCATGCTCAATCTCCAGGAGCGCGGCACGCTGTTCGTGGAGCCGGGCACCGAGGTGTACGAGGGCATGGTGGTCGGCGAGAACTCCCGCTCGGACGACATGGACGTCAACATCACCAAGGAGAAGAAGCTCACCAACATCCGCTCCTCCACGGCGGAGACCACGGAGAACCTGGTGCCGCCGCGCCGGCTGTCGCTGGAGCAGTGCCTGGAGTTCTGCCGGGAGGACGAGTGCGTCGAGGTGACGCCGGGGGAGGTGCGCATCCGCAAGGTGGTGCTGGACCAGCGTGAGCGGGCGCGTGCGGCGTCCCGTGCCAAGCACGCCTGACCCGGCCGGCCGCCTTCCGGTGCGAAGGCAAACATGTGCGGCCCGTCCCCGGACGCGGGGGCGGGCCGTTCGCGTCCCCGAGCATGCTCACGTTCTGTAGTCAGAAGCGGGCGCTCAAGAGAGAGATTGCATCATGCATCTGTCAAGAGTGCCCTCTTGTGCCCCCGTTCCGGGTGTCCGGTGAGCGGACGCATGGGTCTGTGAACCGGACGGCGAAGGATGGCATGCGTCACAACTGCCCGTTTTCATGGCGAGTGTCTCGCGTGGCTATGATCCCTTTTGTCGTTTTTGCGAGCCGGATCACCCTTCGCTCGTCATCATATCGTGATCTTAAATGGCTGACTAAATCTTGTTTATGGCCAATAGTTGTTCCGGTTGCGACGGCCGCGGTGTGACGCACAGCTATCTGTGCGGCCGGGCTTTCGCTGGGCGCCGGATGCTTCGGGTGTGAAGACTTTGCGCATGCGGCGCCCCTCCAGACATGCACGAACCCCGTAAGGAGGCAGGCCCATGCGCGGTGCGCGCAGCGCCAAGTGGGTGACGGGTGCGATAGTCGTGGCACTGGCCGCGAGCGCCTGCGGAAGCGGTGACGGCGGCTCCGGCGGCAGCGGCCTCGGCTACGACGCCACCGGCAAGGTCATCGGCGAGTCCGCCGAGCCGCAGAAGGGGCTCGTCCCCTCGGACACCATGGAGGCCATCGGCCACGAGGTGATCGGCGCCCTGTGGACCGGTCTGATCAAGACCGACCCCACCACCGGCGAGATCATCTACATGAACGCCGAGTCCATCACCACCGAGGACTCCAGGACCTGGACCGTCACCCTCAAGGACGGCTGGACCTTCCACGACGGCACCCCGGTGACCGCCGAGTCCTACGTCAAGGCGTGGAACTGGGCCGCCGGCATCGAGAACAACCAGCAGAACAGCTCCTGGTTCTCGGACATCGCCGGCTACGAGGACGTGCACCCGGCCGAGGGCGAGCCCGCCGCCGACACCATGTCCGGCCTGAAGGTCGTCGACGAGCACACCTTCACCATCGAACTGACCGAGCCGCTGGCGTACTTCAACTACAAGCTGGAGTACAACCCCTTCTTCCCGCTCCCCGAGAGCTTCTACGAGGACCCGGCCGCCGCCGCCGAGAACCCGGTCGGCAACGGCCCGTACACGTTCGTCTCCTGGGAGCACAACAAGTTCATCGACGTCGAGAAGTGGGACGACTACCAGGGTGAGGACGCCGCGCAGAACGAAGGCGTCGTCTTCCTGAACTACGCCGACTCCGACGCCGCCTACCAGGACCTGCTGTCGGACAACATCGACTACGTCCGGCAGGTCTCCCCGAACAACCTCGCCAAGTTCGAGCAGGACCTGGGCGACCGGGCCATCAACACCCCGTACGCCGCCATCCAGACGGTCAACTTCGCCTTCTACACCGACCAGTGGAAGGACATCGACGTCAAGGTCCTGCAGGGCCTGTCCATGGCGATCGACCGGGAGACCATCACCTCCACCGTGCTCCAGGGCACCCGGGTACCCGCCAACGGCTGGGTCGCCAAGGGCGTCATGGGCTACGAGGAAGGCGCCTGCGGCCCCTACTGCACCTACGACCCGGAGACCGCCAAGGAGCTCATCGACATGGGCGGCGGCGTGCCGGGCAACGCCATTACCATCCAGTACAACGCCGACGGCGGCCACAAGGAGTGGGTGGAGGCGGTCTGCAACTCCATCCGCCAGGCGGTCGGCGTGGAGTGCACCGGCGACGCCAAGCCCACCTTCCAGGAGGACCTGGACGCCCGCGACAACAAGCAGGTCGGGTCGATGTACCGGTCCGGCTGGGGCATGGACTACCCGTTCAACGGCAACTTCCTGCGCGACCTCTACGGCACCACCGCCGGCGGCAACAAAGGCGGCTTCTCCGACGAGATCTTCGACGGGCTGGTCGAGACCGCCGACGCCGCGCCCACCGTCGAGGAGTCCGCGGAGCTCTACCGCTTCGCCGAGGAGCGCCTGGCCGAGACCTTCCCGGCCATCCCGCTCTGGTACTACGAGGTCCAGTCCGGCCACTCCACCAAGGTCGAGAACGTGGCCTTCGACCTCTACGGACACCCCATCCTCACCGACATCGAGGTGACCGGCCGCTGAGCGCGCCACCCCACCCCTGAGCGGTCCCTCCGGCACGCGGCACACCCCCGTGCCGGAGGGCCGCCCGGGGGCTTGCGGCGTGCCACCGCCCCCCCGCGGCGGCGGCACGCCCCCATGCCCGCACCCGACCGACCCCCCACCCGGAGGCATGATGGGGCGCTATGTCGCTCGGCGACTGCTCCAGATGATCCCGGTCTTCATCGGGACCACCTTTCTCGTCTTCTGCATGATCTATGTGCTGCCCGGTGACCCGGTCCGCTCCCTGTGGGGCGACAAGGTCCCCGACCCGGCGCAGCTGGCCGCCATCCGCCAGCAGCTCGGCCTCGACCAGCCGCTGTGGAAGCAGTACCTCGACTACATGGGCGGCCTGCTCACCGGCGACCTGGGCACCACCACGGTCGGCCGGCCGGTCGCCGACGAGATGGGCCGCGCCTTCCCGGTGACCATCCGGCTCGCCGCCATCGCCTTCCTGTTCAGCAGCGTGGCCGGCATCGCCCTGGGCGTGCTCGGCGGCATGCGCCGCGGCCGGTACGCGGACACCGGCATCCTGGTCTTCACCATGCTGGTGATCTCCATGCCGGTGTTCGTGCTCGGCTACGTCATGCGGCACGTCTTCGCCACCGAGCTCGGCTGGGTCACCCCCACCGTGCAGAACTCCGAGGAGATCGGCCAGCTGCTGCTGCCCGGTGTCGTCCTCGGCATGCTCTCCCTCGCCTACGTCGCCCGGCTGACCCGCACCACCGTCGCCGAGAACCTGCGCGCCGACTTCATGCGCACCGCCCGGGCCAAGGGCCTGCCGAAGCGGCGCATCGTGCGCATGCACCTGCTGCGCAACTCGATGATCCCGGTGGTCACCTTCCTGGGCACCGACATCGGCGCGCTGATGGGCGGCGCCATCGTCACCGAGGGCATCTTCAACGTCCAGGGCGTCGGCCGCCTCGTCTACGACGCGCTGGTGCGGCGGGAGAGCGCGGTGGTGGTCGGCACCGTCACCGTCCTGGTCCTGATCTATCTGGCCGCCAACCTGCTGGTCGACCTGCTCTACGCCGTTCTGGACCCGAGGATCCGCTATGCCTGACGCGAGGCGCATCGAGAAGGCCGCCGACGACGCCACCGCCACCCCGGCCGCCGCCACCCCGGCCACCGCCACCCCGGCCNCCTGCTGGTCGACCTGCTCTACGCCGTTCTGGACCCGAGGATCCGCTATGCCTGACGCGAGGCGCATCGAGAAGGCCGCCGACGACGCCACCGCCACCCCGGCCGCCGCCACCCCGGCCACCGCCACCCCGGCCGCCGCCACCGCCGCCCCGGCCCCCGCGGACCGGGCACCGGTCAAGGTCAGCGAACCGCCGCCCGCGCCCGCCAAGGGCCGCAGTCTGTGGGCCGACGCCTGGCACGACCTGCGCCGCAACCCGCTGTTCGTGATCTCCGCCGCGCTGATCCTCTTCCTGGTCGTCCTGGCGCTCTTCCCCTCCCTCTTCACCGATGTCGACCCGCGCGACGGCGACCCGGCCCACCACTACCTCGGCCGCCCGGAACTCACCCACTGGTTCCAGCCCGACTGGTTCGGCTACGACGGCCAGGGCCGCTCCATCTGGGCCCGGGTGGTGCACGGCACCCGCGCCTCCATCCTGGTCGGCTTCGGCGTCACCCTCCTGGTCACCCTGTTCGGCGGCCTGGTCGGCCTGCTGGCCGGCTACTTCGGCGGCTGGCTGGACGCGCTGCTCTCCCGGATCACCGACATCTTCTTCGGCGTCCCCTTCCTGCTGGGCGCCCTGGTGGTGCTGAACGCCGTCACCGACCGCACCCCGGTCGTCGTCATGGGCGCGCTGGCGTTCCTCGGCTGGACCCAGATGGCCCGGGTGATGCGCGGCTCGGTCATCACCACCAAGCAGGCGGACTACGTCACCGCGGCCAGGGCACTGGGCGCCGGCACCTGGCGGATCATGCTCCGCCACATCCTGCCCAACGCCGTCGCGCCGGTGCTGGTGGTCGCCACCATCGCGCTGGGCAGCTACATCTCCGCCGAGGCCACCCTGTCCTACCTGGGCGTCGGCCTCCAGGACCCGACCGTCTCCTGGGGCATCGACATCTCCACCGCCTCCAACCAGGTCCGCAACGCCCCGCATGTGCTGTTCTTCCCGGCCGGGATGCTCAGCCTGTGCGTGCTGGCCTTCATGATGATGGGCGACGCGGTGCGCGACGCCCTCGACCCCAAGCNCCGTCTCCTGGGGCATCGACATCTCCACCGCCTCCAACCAGGTCCGCAACGCCCCGCATGTGCTGTTCTTCCCGGCCGGGATGCTCAGCCTGTGCGTGCTGGCCTTCATGATGATGGGCGACGCGGTGCGCGACGCCCTCGACCCCAAGCTGCGCTGAGGAACCCGCACCGTGACTACTGTGCCCCTGCTCGAAGTCCGCGACCTCCAGGTCGAGTTCCACACCCGGGACGGTGTCGCCAAGGCCGTCAACGGCGTCAACTACTCCGTCGAGGCCGGGGAGACCCTGGCCGTACTGGGCGAATCCGGTTCCGGCAAGTCCGTCACCGCCCAGGCGATCATGGGCATCCTGGACATGCCCCCCGGCCGCATCGCCGGCGGCCAGATCCTCTACCGGGGCCAGGACCTGCTCACCATGAGCGAGGAGCAGCGCCGGAAGATCCGCGGCGACAAGATCGCCATGATCTTCCAGGACGCGCTCTCCGCACTGAATCCGGTCCTCACCGTCGGCTACCAGCTCGCCGAGATGTTCCGCGTCCATCGCGGGATGTCCCGCCGGGAGGCCAAGGCCCGCGCCATCGACCTGATGGACAAGGTCCGCATCCCGGCGGCGCGGGAGCGGGTCAACGACTACCCGCACCAGTTCTCCGGCGGCATGCGCCAGCGCATCATGATCGCGATGGCCCTGGCCCTGGAACCGGACCTGATCATCGCGGACGAGCCCACCACGGCCCTGGACGTCACCGTGCAGGCCCAGGTCATGGACCTGCTCGCCGAGCTCCAGCGCGAATACCGCATGGGCCTCATCCTCATCACCCACGACCTCGGCGTGGTCGCCGATGTCGCCGACAAGATCGCGGTGATGTACGCCGGGCGGATCGTGGAACGCGCCGACGTCCACGACCTGTACCGGCGGCCCGCCCACCCCTACACCAAGGGCCTGCTGGACTCCGTCCCCCGCCTGGACCACAAGGGCGGCGAACTGTACGCGATCAAGGGGCTGCCGCCCTCCCTGACCTCCCTGCCCGCCGGCTGCGCCTTCAGCCCCCGCTGCGCCGCGGCCACCGACCTGTGCCGTTCGCAGACCCCCGCCGTCGTCCCCGTCGCCCCCGGCCGGGTCGCCGCCTGCCACCACTGGAAGGAAACGCTCGATGCCCCGGCAGCCTGATCAGCGAGAGCCCATCCTCCAGGTCCGCGACCTGGTCAAGCACTTCCCGCTCACCCAGGGCGTTCTCGTCAAGCGCCAGGTGGGCGCGGTCAAGGCGGTGGACGGCGTCTCCTTCGACCTCTGTCCCGGGGAGACCCTGGGCATCGTCGGCGAGTCCGGCTGCGGCAAGTCCACCGTGGCCAAGCTGCTGATGTCCCTGGAGACACCGACCTCCGGCCGGATTCTGTACAAGGGGCAGGACATCTCCCG
>NZ_WTLH01000219.1 GCF_011421595.1 Streptomyces sp. YIM 98790
GCCCCGGGCCTGCCGGGGCGGCGGCGCCCGGCCGGCGGCTCCCGGACCGCCCCCGTTCCCGCCCCCGATTCCCCCGCCGACCCCGCCCGAGGAGGCATCCGATGACACAGGCACCGTTCCGGCCCGCCGCCGGCGGCACCGCCGCGGAACCCGTCCCCGCCGTGCCCGCCCCCCGCTCCCGCCCGCCGCTGATCGTGGCCGGCTTCGACAGCTCCGACCACTCACGGCACGCCCTGGACCGCGCGGCCGAGGAGGCCGTCGCACGCGGCGGCACGCTGGAGATCCTGTACGGCTGGCCCTGGGACCTGCTGCCGCCGGAGCCGGGGGCGCAGGGCGAGGCCACCACGCTTTTCCAGCGTTCCCGCCGGGTGGTGGACGAGGCCGCGGACCGCATCCGGCAGGACCACCCGGACCTGCCGGTGGTCCCGGTGATGACCGTGGAGGCGGCCGAGACCGCGCTCGCCCGGCGCGGCCGGCACGCGGCGCTCACCGTCGTGGGCACCCGGGGCCACGGCGGTTTCGCCGGCATGCTGCTCGGCTCGGTCAGTCTGCACGTGGCGGCCCACACCACCGGACCGCTGCTGGTGGTGCGCGGGGACAACGCCCGCACCGGCCACCGGGTGCTGGTGGCCGTCAAGTCCGACCTGGACCGGGAGGCGCTGCGCTTCGCGTTCGAGGAGGCCCGGCGGCGCAAGGCCGAGCTGTACGCGCTGCACGTGTGGCAGTACCCGGCCTTTCCCGAGCACGCGGCGGACGCCGGGACCGCCGAGGAGGTGGCCCGGTTCGCCGTCTCCGCGCTGCGCGAGGAGTACCCGGACGTCCAGGTCCGCACCGAGCCGGCCGTCGGTCCGCCCGCCCGGCAGCTCATCGAGGCGACCCGCTCCGCCGATGTGGTGGTGCTGGCCGCGCACCGCCGCCGGCACCGGATCGGCATGCAGCTGGGCCCGGTGACCCACGCCCTGCTGCACCACTCCCACTGCCCGGTGGCGGTGATCCCGGCCGACTGACCTTCCGGCCGCCGCCCCGCCGCCCGGACCTCTCCGGCCGGAGACCCGCCGAGCGCGGTCCGCCCGGGGTCACCCCGTGCCCCATTGGCCCACACACCCTAAGGAACCAGCCATGCACCACCGCGTGATCGGCCAGATCATGAACCGGGACGTGGTCACCGTCCAGGCGGACACCCCGGTCAAGGAAGCCGCAGCCCTGCTGGCCAGCCACGGCATCAGCGGGCTGCCCGTTGTGGACGACGACGACCGGGTTCTCGGCGTCCTGTCCAAGACCGACCTCACCCTCCGGCAGGCCGCCCAGGGGGCCGAGCCGCCGCCCTGGTGGCACAGCCGGCTGGTGCGGGGCGCGCGCCGGGACCGGATCGCGCGCCAGAAGGCCCGGGCCCGGACCGCGGGAGAGCTGATGACCTCGCCCGCGGTCACCATCGGTGCCCGGCAGAGCCTTGCCGAGGGCGCCCGCGTGATGGCGGCCGACGACGTGGAGCGGCTGCCGGTGATCGACGAGGAGGGCCGGCTGGCGGGCATCGTCTCGCGCAGCGACCTGCTCCGGGTGTTCCTGCGCCCGGACCAGGAGATCCGGGCGGAGATCGTCCAGGACGTGCTGGTGCGCACCCTGTGGCTGGCACCGGAGAGCATCCGGGTCGAGGTGGACGGCGGGGTGGTCACCCTGGCGGGCACCCTGTCCCGGCGCAGCGAGGCCGGCATCGCACTGCGGCTGACCGGGCGGGTGGACGGCGTGGTCTCCGTGGTGGACGAACTGGAGTGGGAGGAGGACGACTCCGGCATCCGGCCCGCCGAACGGGCCATGCACGGCATCGCCGAGGAATGGATCCGCCGCCTGTGACGGCGGCGGCGCCGGAGCCGGACCCGGGAGGGGAGGCAGGTCCCGCAGGCCCCGGGTCCGGACCCGCGCTGCCCGCAGGCAGCGCGCAGGGCCGAACGGCCCCTGCACGTCTGAGCGTCTCCTGCGGCAGGATGGACGCATGAATGCCCCGACCCATGCCCCCGAGACCCCCATCCGGGTCTTCCTCCTCGACGACCACGAGGTGGTCCGCCGGGGACTGCGTGACCTGCTGGAGGACGAGCCCGACCTGACCGTGGTCGGCGAGGCGGGCGACGCCCGGCAGGCGCTGGCCCGGGTGCCGGCGCTGCGTCCGCACGTCGCCGTGCTGGACGTCCGCCTCGGCTCGGACGAGGGCGGTGACGAGGAGGGCATCGAGGTCTGCCGCGAGCTGCGTGCCCGGATGCCGGACCTCGCCTGCCTGATGCTCACTTCTTTCGACGACGACGAGGCGCTGTTCGACGCCATCATGGCGGGCGCCTCGGGATATGTGCTGAAGCAGATCAAGGGGTCGGACCTGATCAAGGCGATCCGCACGGTGGCGGGCGGCCAGTCCATGCTGGACCCGGGCGCCGCCACCCGGGTGATGGCCCGGCTGCGCGGGCCGCAGGAGCCGGACACCCCGCCGGAGCTGGCCCGGCTCTCGCCGCGCGAGCGGGAGATCCTGGAACTGATCGGCGAGGGCCTGACCAACCGGCAGATCGCCGAGCGGCTCTATCTGGCCGAGAAGACGGTGAAGAACCGTATCTCCTCGATCCTGTCGAAGCTGGGCGTGGGGCGCCGGGTGCAGGCCGCCGTCATCGCCGAGCGCATCCGGGAGCGCGAGGGTTCCTGAGCGGGGCGACGGGGTCTGCCGCGCTTTCCCCGGCGGCGCCCCCGGGCCCGCCGGCCGCACTCCGGAAAAGTACGTTGAGGGCACATCTTTTTTACTAGGCTGCGGGCATGCCGATACCCGCCGACGTTCCCGCCCTCGCCTCCCGCTGCCTCACGGTCGGCGCCTCCCCCGTACGGGAGATCCTCGCGCTCACCGCGCGGCCCGAGGTGATCTCCTTCGCGGGCGGCCTGCCCGCGCCGGAACTCTTCGACGCCGACGGGATCAGGGCCGCCTACGACCGGGTGCTCGCCGAGAGCGCGCGGCGGGTCCTGCAGTACTCCACCACCGAGGGCGACCCCGCGCTGCGGGCCGCCGCGGCCGCCCGGCTCGCCGCCCGGGGACTGCCGACCGGCCCGGAGGACCTGCTGGTCACCACCGGTTCCCAGCAGGCGCTGACCCTCATCGCCACGGCCGTGCTGGAGCCCGGAGACACCGTCCTGGTCGAGGACCCCACCTACCTGGCGGCCCTGCAGTGCTTCGGCTTCGCCGGCGCCCGGGTCGTCCCGGTCCCCACCGACGACCACGGCATCGACCCCGCCGCGCTGGCCGGCCTCGTCACCCGCGAGCGCCCCAAGCTGCTCTACCTGGTTCCCACCTTCCAGAACCCGACCGGCCGCACGCTCCCGGCCGCACGCCGCCGGGCCGTCGCCGAGACCGCCCGCCGGCACGGCCTGTGGATCGTCGAGGACGACCCCTACGGCGAACTGCGGTTCGGCGGCACCCACGAGCCGTGGATCTCCTCCTTCGACGCCGCCGCCGACCGCACGGCCCTGCTCGGCAGCTTCTCCAAGATCATGGCCCCGGGCATGCGGCTCGGCTGGCTGCGCGCCCCGGCGGCCCTGCTGCGGGCCTGCGTGGTCGCCAAGCAGGCCGCCGATCTGCACTGCTCCACCGTCGACCAGGCCGCCGCCGCCCGCTACCTCACCGACTCGGACCTGGACGCGCATCTCGCACACCTCCGGTCCGCCTACCGCGCCCGCCGGGACGCACTGCTCGACGGCCTTCCCCACGCCCTGCCGCCCGGCAGCACCTGGAACCGTCCGGACGGCGGCATGTTCGTCTGGGCCCGTCTGCCGGACGGCCACGACGCCACCGCGCTGCTGCGCAGGGCCGTGGCCCACGACGTGGCCTTCGTCCCCGGCACCCCCTTCTTCGCGGGCCCGCCCGACCCGGCCGCCCTGCGCCTGTCCTTCACCACCCACTCCCCCGACGAGATCGAGGAGGGCCTGCGCCGCCTGGCCAAGACCTGGCAGGAGTGNGCGCCGCCTGGCCAAGACCTGGCAGGAGTGACCGGCCCGCCCGCCGGCGGTCACCCCGGGGGGCCGCCGGGAAGGAGAGCGGCGGCGGGGCCGGCGGCTCGGGGGCCGAATCTGCTGCGGACCCGGTCGGCGGCGTGCTCGGCCCGGTGCCGGTGCTCGCCGCGCGGACCGCGGGGGTCGAGGGTGAGCTGGCGGCCGGTGCGCCCGGCGTCGGCGAGGCCGGTGGCGCGCAGCGCGAGGGAGCGGACCCGGGCGCGTTGCAGGGCCAGGGCGTCGTGCAGGGCGTAGGCCGTGCCGGCCAGTTCCGGGGTGTGCGCGCTGGGTTCGGGCAGGGCGCGGCTGCGGGTGGTGATGCTGCGGTCGGCGTAGCGGACGGTGAGGGTGAGGCCGCGGGCGGTCTGGCCCTCGCGGCGCAGCCGGTGGCCGAGCCGGTCGGCGAGGGTGAGCAGGGTCTGCCGCCGGATGTCCGGGTCGAGCTGGTCGTGCGGGAAGCGGTGTTCGGCGGCGGTGGAGCGGGGCACGCTGCCCGGGGTGACCGGCAGCGGGTCGGCGCCCCGGGCGAGCTGCCGGATGCGGCGGGCGTCGGGGGCGCCGAGAACGCGCTGGAGGGTGGCGGGCGGCGCGGCGGCGATCCGGGCCAGGGTGTCCAGGCCGTAGTGGGTCAGGGCGCGGGCGGTGGCCCGGCCGACGCCGGGCAGCGCGGAGGGGGGTTTGCCGGCCAGGAAGGCGGCGACGGCCTCCGGGTCGGCGGGCAGGGTGCGGACCGCGCCGGGCGGGCCGTCCTGGGCGGTCATCCGGGCCAGCAGGGGGTTGGCGGCCACACCGATGGTGGTGTCGGTGGCGCAGCGGGCCAGGGCGCGCACCCGGATCCAGCGGGCGAGTTCGGCGGCGTCGTGGCCGAAGTAGCGCAGGCTGCCGCGCACGTCGGCGAGGGCGGCGTCGTAGGGCAGCGGCTGCACCACGGGGGTGATCTCGTGCAGGACCTCCAGCAGTCCGGGGTAGCTCTCCTCGGTGCTGTGCTCGAAGCGGACGTAGAGCACGTGGGGGACGTCAACGGCGTCCGCGTTGCCGGCATTGTCCGCGGTGCTCGCGGTCTTTGCGGTGTCCGGGGTGTTCCTGGCGGTCATGGCGGTCATCCCGCGCTTCCGGGGCTGGAGTGCCACAGGCGGCGGACGGGGGCGGCGCCGTCGCCGGCCGGGCGGAGGTCGGACCACGGGTGCATCACGGCGCCGGTGGGCATCCGGATGCGGCGCCCGGCCCCGGTGCCGTCGCCCTCCGGGGCGCCTTCGTCCTCGGCGAGGCGGGCGGCGACCGCGTCCAGGCCGCCGGTGCGGCGCAGTTCGATCAGCTCGGCGAGATCCCAGGCGGCGGCGCAGACCACGCTGGTGGCTCCGGGGGCACGGCGCTGCACGGTGCCGCGGGCGAGCAGCAGCCCGCTGTGGAAGATGGCATGCGCGCAGGCGGGGTGGCTGTCCTCGAAGGCGGCCAGGTCGATCAGGCCGTCCCCGGCGTCCAGGGTGAGGAAGATGATCCGCTTGCCGCTGCTGATCGCCGGGGTCTGGGTGGCCGCCTTCACCCCGGCGACCAGCACGGTCCGGCCCTTGGGCACGGAGTGCAGGGCCTGGGCGGAGACCACCCCCAGTTCGGTGAGGAATCCGGCGTGGTCCTCCATCAGATGCCGGGAGGTGTCCATGCCCAGCACCTGCAGCTCGGCCTCCAGCCGCTCTCCGGTGCCGAGGTCCGGAAGCCCGGCGGGCTCCGTCTCCCGCGGCCCGCCCGCGTCCACCGCCAGCACCTCCTGCTCCCCGCGCCGCTCCCCGCGGCGGGCCGGGCGGCGGCCTCCGCCGGAGGCGGCCGCGCGATGGGTGTGGTGCAGTTCGGCGATGTGGAGGAGCAGGTCCCGGCGGTTGGAGCCGAAGGCACCGAGCGCGCCGATGCGGGCCAGCCGCTCCGCGGTGGGACGGCTGGGCCGGGCGCGGCGCCAGAAGTCGTCCAGCGAGGTGTACGGCTGCCCGGCGGCGATCCGGGCCGCCTCGGCCCCGGCGATGTTCTCCACCTGGGACAGCGACATCCGCACCCCCCACTTACCGGACACCAGTTCGAGTCGATAGGCCGTGTCGGAGCGGTTCACGTCCACCGGCAGGATCGGCACGTCGTGGCGGCGGGCATCGGCCAGCAGCACCCTGCGCGGCCACATCCCCGGGTCGTGCTCCAGCAGCCCGGCGTAGAGCGCCGCGGCCCGGTGCGCCTTGAGCCAGGCCGACTGCACGGACACCGCGGCGAAGGCGGTGGCGTGCGCGCGGCAGAAGCCGTACGCGCCGAACGCCTCCAGCACCTTCCAGATCTCCCGGCACACCGCGCCGTCGTGCCCGCGCGCCGCGGCATGCGCCATGAACCACGCACGGACCTCCTCCCGGCCCTCGGTGTCGGCCAGCCCGCGCCGCATCTCCTCCGCCTCGTCCAGCTCGCGGCCGGTCATCGCGGCCATGATCCCGGTCACCTGCTCGTGCCAGATCACCACGCCGCGGCTGGCCCGCAGCAGCTCCTCCAGGTCCGCGTGGAGCACCGGCGGCACCTTGCCGTGCCGGGAGGCGACGTACTGGCCGGGCATGTCCCCGGCCACCGGGCCGGGCCGGAAGAGGCTGATGTCGGCGACGATGTCGGCGAAGGTGGCGGGCTGCAGGCGGCTGAGCAGATCCCGCTGGCCGGGGGATTCGAGCTGGAACAGCCCGAGGGTGTCGGCGCGGCGGATCAGCGCGAAGGCCGCCGGGTCCTCCGGCGGCACCTGGGCCGGGTCCTCCAGGTCGATGCGTTCCCCGCTGACCCGCTCGATCTCGGCGGTGGCATGCGCCAGCGAGGACCACAGCCGCACCCCGAGGATGTCCAGCTTGAGCAGTCCCCACAGCTCCACGTCCTCCTTGTCGGCCTGGACCATGGGGAAGCCCTCCTGGGCGGTGGGCTGCACCGGCAGCCGGTCCAGCAGCCCGGTGTGCGAGATGATCACGCCGCACGGGTGCATGGCGGTGCCGCGCACCAGGCCGTCCAGCCCTTCGGCCAGTTCCCAGAGCAGGTCGTAGCGGTCGCCCCGGGCGGCCACCCGGCGCAGTTCCGGCAGCTCGGCGACGGCCGCCCGCAGATCCCGGGCCCGGATGTGCGGGAAGGACTTGGCCAGCCAGTCCGCCTCGTCCGGGTCCATGCCCAGGGCGGCGGCGGTGTCCCGGACGGCGTGCCGGGCCCGGTAGGTCTCGGGCATCGCGACCATGGCGATGCGCCGCTCGCCGAAGCGGCGCAGCACCGCGCGGTAGACCTCCAGCCGCCGGGCGGACTCCACGTCCAGGTCGATGTCGGGCAGGCTGCTGCGGCGGCGGGAGAGGAACCGCTCGAAGATCAGCTCGTGCTCCAGCGGGTTCACATTGGAGATGTCCAGGGCGTAGTTGACCAGTGAGCCCGCGCCCGAGCCGCGGGCCGCGACCCGGATGCCCAGCTCCCGGGTGTCGGCCACCACCGCGGCCACGGTCAGGAAGTAGCCCGCGTAGCCGAGGTCGGCGATCACCGACAGCTCCTGGTCCAGGCGTTCGCGCGCCTGCCGCCAGGACGCACCGGACGCACCGGACGCACCGGAGCGGCCGGAGCCACCGGAGCGGCGGAACCGGCCGGGCCGCCCGGCCCCGCCGGGGCCCCGGGTCCCGGCGGAGTCCGCGGAACCGGCCGGCCCGGCGGTCCCCCCGGAGAGCCCGGAACCCGCGGAGTCCGCCGGACCCGCGGGCGGGTCCACGGCGACACCGCGGCGGGCCAGGCCCGCCTCGCAGCGCTCCCGCAGCGCACGGTTGAGCGAGGCCGCGTCCGTGCCCACCACCTCCGGCTCCGGGAAGTGCGGGCGGCCCATGCCGAGATCCTGCTGCGGATCGATCAGGCAGGCCCGTGCGGTCTGCGCGGTCGCGGCCAGCAGCCGGGCGGCCTCCCGCTCCCCGCCGCCCGCGGCGCGGGCGATCTCCCCGGCCGCCTCCGCCATCTCCCGCGGCCCCTTGAGCCAGCGTTCGCCGCTGTCGGTGGCGCCCGGCACGATCGGCACCAGCCGGCGCGCGGAGTCCAGTACGTCGGCCATCCGGTGCTGCTCCGGGTCGGCGTAGCGGACGGCATTGGCCAGCACCGCGGGCACCCCGGTCCCGGCGGCCAGGCCGAGCGTGCGGGCGGCCAGCCGCAGCGAGCCGGGGCCGGTGCCGGTGCGGCCGTGCCAGACCGCCTCCAGCCGCAGGCTGTCGCCGAACAGCTCGCGCCAGGGGGCGAGCAGCCGGGCGGCCAGGTCCGGGCGGCCGGCGGACAGCGCCCGCACCGGCTCGGAGACCGGGCCGAGCAGCACCATCAGCGCGGGGGTGGCGTGCGCGCGCAGCGCCTCCCAGGAGACCACCGGCGGGCCCTCGGCGGCGTGCGCGGCGGAGATCATCCGGCACAGCGCGGCCCAGCCGGCCCGGTCCCGGGCCAGCAGCACCACGCGCAGCGGCGGCTCGTCCACATGGGCGCCGCCGCGCAC
>NZ_WTLH01000022.1 GCF_011421595.1 Streptomyces sp. YIM 98790
CCGCCGCGCCCCCCTCCCCGCCCGGCCCCGCGGCTCCCGCCGCGCCCGCCGCCGGGGGATACGGCTATCCGCCGCAGCCCGCCGCCCCGGCCCCGGGCGCCGGAGCACCGGCCTACCCCGGTGCCGCCCGCTACGGCACCTCCGGCCGGATCCGCCGCTGGGTGGAGATCAACGGCACCCGCCACCAGATCTCCCGGCCCAGCCTGGTACTGGGCCGCTCCACCGAGGCGGATGTGCGCATCGACGACCCCGGGGTCTCCCGGCGGCACTGCGAGATCCAGGTCACCGAACCGGTAACGATCCGGGACCTGGGATCGACGAACGGCATCGTGGTGGACGGAATGCCCACCAAACGCGCTACGCTCCGCGACGGCTCGCGGATCATCGTGGGCTCCACCACTGTTATCTACCGGCAAGCCGAGGGGTGAATCGGGGGCAATGTCAGAGCTGACCCTGACCGTCATGCGGCTCGGCTTTCTCGCCGTGCTCTGGCTGTTCGTGATCGTCGCCGTCCAGGTCATCCGCAGCGACCTGTTCGGCACCCGGGTCACCCAGCGCGCCACCGCCCGCCGCGCTGCGGACGCCCGTGACCGGCAGCCGCAGCGCGGCCGGCAGCAGGCCCCGGCCCGCGGCGGCCGCCAGCGCCGCGGCGCGCCCACCAAGCTGGTGATCACCGAGGGCTCGCTCACCGGCACCACGGTCGCGCTCCAGGGTCAGACCATCACGCTCGGCCGTGCCCACGACTCCACCATCGTGCTCGACGACGACTACGCCTCCGGCCGGCATGCACGCATCTACCCGGACCGCGACGGCCAGTGGATCATCGAGGACCTGGGATCCACCAACGGCACCTATCTGGACCGCTCCCGGCTGACCGTCCCGACCCCGATCCCGCCGGGCTCGGCGATCCGGATCGGCAAGACGGTCATCGAGCTGCGGAAGTAGGGTCGGACCGACATGACGACCGGAGGGCGGGCACCGTGCGGAATTCCCGGAGTTCCCCTGAACCCATGGGCGAGGCGAGCATGACCCTGGCACTGCGATTCGCCGCCGGATCCCACACGGGTCTGATCCGTGACCACAACGAGGACTCCGGCTACGCCGGTCCCCGGCTGCTGGCCGTCGCCGACGGCATGGGCGGCCAGGCGGCCGGCGAAGTGGCCAGCTCCGAGGTCATCTCCACCCTGGTCCGGCTCGACGAGGACATCCCCGGTTCCGACGTCCTGACCTCCCTGGGCAGCTCCGCCCAGCACGCCAACGCCCGGCTGCGCGCCATGGTGGAAGAGGATCCGCAGCTCGACGGCATGGGCACCACCCTGACCGCCCTGCTGTGGACCGGCCAGCGCCTGGGCCTGGTGCACATCGGCGACTCCCGCGCCTATCTGCTGCGCGACGGCATGCTCACCCAGATCACCCAGGACCACACCTGGGTGCAGCGCCTGGTGGACGAGGGCCGGATCACCGAGGAGGAGGCCACCACCCACCCGCAGCGCTCCCTGCTGATGCGCGCCCTGGGCAGCGCCGACCACGTCGAGGCCGACCTGTCCATCCGCGAGGTGCGCGCCGGGGACCGCTATCTGATCTGCTCGGACGGCCTGTCCGGGGTGGTCAGCCACGAGACCCTGGAACACACCCTGGGTGCCTTCCAACCTCCGCAGGACACCGTGCGGGACCTGATCGAGCTGGCGCTGCGCGGCGGCGGTCCGGACAACATCACCTGCATCGTGGCCGATGTCGTCGACACCGGCTACGGCGAGGGCGACACCCTGGCCACCCAGCTGCACGACAACCCGCAGATCGTCGGCGCGGTCGCCGAGGTGCAGGGGCCGCAGACCACCGGCCAGCACCCGCTGACCCCGGCCGCCCGGGCCGCCGAGCTGCGCGCCCAGCACCAGCCGGCCGCTCCGCCGTCCGGCGGCGGCGAGGACGACGGGGTGCTGGGCACCTTCGGCGCCTACCACGACGAGCCCTACCCGCAGCGGCCGCGCCGCCGCTGGCTGGGCCGCTCACTGCTGATCCTGGTGGCCCTGGCGCTGCTCGGCGCTGGCGGCTTCGCCGGCTACCGCTGGACGCAGAGCCAGTACTACATCGGGGTGGAGGACGACCATGTCGCCATCTACCGGGGGCTGAGCCAGGATCTCGGCCCGCTGTCGCTGCGCGAGGTCCACCTGCGGTACCCGGAGCTCAAGCTGGAGCTGCTGAAGGACTTCAAGAAGACCGAGCTGGAGAAGACCATCTCGGTCGGCGGCCTGCCGGAGGCCGAGAAGAAGGTCTCCGAGCTCCGTGCGGAAGTGGCCTGCGACCTGGCCGACCGGCTCCGGGAGCGGCAGGACGCCGAGCAGGGCGAACAGGCCCCGGCCGAGGACCTGCAGAGCGAGAACCCGCCGCAGAACGAGCAGAACGAGCAGAACGAGCAGAACGAGACCGGACAGCCGGGGGACCCCGCCGCGGAGCAGCCGGACGACGGCAGCGGGACCTCCGGTGCCAACTCCGAGGAGCCGGCCGCCCGCGATCTGCCGGCTCTCACCGAGGAACAGGAGGAACTCGCGGCCGAGTGCCCGACCGCGGCCCAGTGACGGCCCGGGACGGCACGGACGGCCGGAACCAGCCATGAGCGGTATCAGCACCACCGGCAACACCACCGTGGGCACCTTCGCCCCGCCCAGCAGGCGGAACACCGAACTCGCCATGCTGGTCTTCGCCGTGCTCGTGCCCGTGCTGGCCTATGCCAACGCCGGCCTGGCCAAGCACGACGAGCTGCCGGCCGGCATGATCGGCTACGGCCTCGGCCTGGCCGCGATCGCCGGCGTCGCGCACCTGGTGGTGCGGCGCTGGGCGCCCTACGCCGACCCGCTGATGCTGCCGCTGGCCACCCTGCTCAACGGGCTGGGCCTGGTGCTGATCTGGCGGCTGGACCAGGAGCCGCGGGTCACCACCCCGGAGCTCGGCGGCGAGCTGGCCCCCGGCCAGCTGATCTGGTCCGCGCTGGGCGTGGTGCTGTTCCTGGGCGTGCTGATCTTCCTCAAGGACCACCGCATCCTGCAGCGCTACACCTATATCTCCATGCTGGTGGCGATGGTGCTGCTGATCTCCCCGCTGTTCTTCGGCGAGGTCAACGGCGCCCGGATCTGGGTCCGCATCCCGGGCGTGGGCACTCTGCAGCCCGGCGAGTTCGCCAAGATCATCATCGCGGTGTTCTTCGCCGGCTACCTCATGGTCAAGCGGGATGCCCTGGCCCTGGCCAGCCGCCGCTTCCTGGGCCTGCACTGGCCGCGCGGCCGGGACCTCGGGCCGATCCTGGTGGTCTGGGCGGTCAGCCTGATGATCCTGGTCTTCGAGACCGACCTGGGCATGTCGCTGCTGTTCTTCGGCGTCTTCGTGGTGATGCTCTACGTCGCCACCGAGCGGACCAGCTGGATCGTCTTCGGCCTGCTGCTCTCCGCCACCGGCGCCATCGCGGTGGCCAGCGTCAACGCCCATGTCGGCGAGCGGGTGGACAACTGGCTGGACCCGCTGGCCCTGGCGCCCAACGGCGGCGTCAAGGAGAGCGCCCAGGTGATGTACTCCTTCGGCTCCGGCGGCATGCTGGGAACCGGCCTGGGCCAGGGCTACTCCTGGCTGATCGGCGGCATCGCCACCAAGAGCGACTACATCCTGGCCACCGTGGGCGAGGAGCTGGGCCTGGTCGGCCTGATGGCCGTGCTGATGCTCTACGCGCTGCTGATCGAGCGCGGACTGCGCACCGCGCTGGCCGCCCGTGACCCGTTCGGGAAGCTGCTCGCCATCGGGCTGAGCGGCACCTTCGCACTCCAGGTCTTCGTGGTGGCGGGCGGCGTCACCGGCCTGATCCCGCTCACCGGCATGACCATGCCGTTCCTGGCCCAGGGCGGCTCCTCGGTGATCGCCAACTGGGCGCTCGTCGCGCTCCTGCTGCGCATCAGCGACACCGCCCGACGGCCGGCACCGCAGCCGTCGAACCCCGCCGACGCCGAACCGACCCAGGTGGTCCGACCGTGAACAAGCCGATGCGACGCGTGGCCGTCTTCTGCGGCCTGCTGATCCTGGCCCTGCTGCTGCGGGTCAACTGGGTGCAGTTCGTCCAGGCGGAAGAACTGCAGACCGACCCCAACAACAAGCGGGTGGACATCGCCCGCTACGCCAACCCGCGCGGTGACATCATCGTCGAGGACGAGCCGATCACCGGCTCCGAGGAGACCGACGGCGCGCTGTTCAAGTACCGCCGCACCTACACCGACGGCCCGATGTGGGCGCCGGTGACCGGCTTCGCCTCCCAGGCGTTCGGCACCAGCCTGCTGGAGGGCGTCTACGACTCCATCCTCACCGGTGACGACGACCGGCTGTTCTTCAGCCGCACCATCGACATGCTCACCGGCAAGGACCGCACCGGCGGCAATGTGGTCACCACGCTGAACGCGGACGCCCAGCGCGCCGCCTGGGAGGCGATGGGCGACAAGACCGGCGCGGTGGCCGCCATCGACCCGCGTACCGGCGCCATCCTGGCCCTGGTCTCCAAGCCGTCCTACGACCCGGGCAGCTTCGCCGGGCTGTCCAGCGAGGACGGCGAGGCGTGGGAGGCGCTGCAGAAGGAGCAGAACCCGGACGAGCCCATGCTCAACCGGGCGCTGCGCGAGACCTACCCGCCCGGCTCCACCTTCAAGGTGGTCACCGCGGCCGCGGCCCTGGAGGACGGCTCCCTCGTCGACGACGTCGACGAGGAGACGGACTACCCCGAGCCCTACCTGCTGCCCCAGACCGACGGCCAGGAGCTGGACAACCAGATCAAGGGCAAGTGCGAGGAGGCGAGCATCCGCGAGGCCCTGATGTGGTCCTGCAACACCGTCTTCGCCGGCATCAGCGACGATCTGCGCAACGAGAAGATGATCGAGGCCGCCGAGCGGTTCGGCTTCAACGAGGAGCTGTTCGTCCCGGTCCGGGCGCTGGCCAGCGCCTACCCGGAGGCGGACCGGCCGCAGAACGCCATGGCCGGCATCGGCCAGGCGTCGGTGCAGGCCACCCCGCTGCAGATGGCCATGGTGGCCGCCGCGGTCGCCAACAACGGCTCGCTGATGGAGCCGTACATGGTGGAGCAGCTGGTGGCGCCCAATCTGAACGTGGTGGAGCAGCACGACGCCACCGAGTTCCGCCGGGCGATGTCGCCGGAGACCGCGCAGGCGCTGCAGGACGCCATGGAGAGCGTGGTGGAGGACGGCACCGGCGGCAACGCCCGGATCGACGGCGTGCGGGTCGGCGGCAAGACCGGTACCGCGCAGCACGGCGAGGACAACTCCGGACTCCCCTACGCCTGGTTCATCTCGTACGCGATCGTGGACGACGAGTCGCCGGTCGCGGTGGCGGTCGTGGTGGAGGACGGCAGCGACGAGCGCGACCAGATCTCCGGCGGCGGCCTGGCCGCCCCGATCGCCAGGGCCGTGATGGAGGCGGTGCTGGAGGACGCGAAGTGAGCGCGCGGGGCACGGTCCGCGAAGGTTCACACACCCCGCGCATGACAGGGGCAACCGGAGAGGAAGCTCACACGTCTAACCGGTGACTGCCGTGTGCCGCGCGGGGCAGGCGCAGGGCAGCCGCCACCCCACCCGGCGCCCATACCGGTTGGGTATCGGCGAGGGCACCGGGGCCGGGTGCTCCTGACCGGGCCGGGTACCGTAGGCCCGGGCCACCCTGGCCCGCGCAGACCCCCCGCCCGGCTGAGGAGGCCGGGACCAGCGGGACATAGGGAGAGGGCTGGAAATCATGGATGAGCCGCGTCGCCTTGGCGGGCGGTACGAGCTGGGCCAGGTGCTCGGCCGCGGCGGCATGGCCGAGGTGTATATCGCCCATGACACGCGGCTGGGCCGCACGGTGGCGGTCAAGACGCTGCGTGCCGATCTCGCCCGTGACCCCACGTTCCAGGCCCGGTTCCGCCGCGAGGCACAGTCCGCGGCGTCCCTGAACCACCCCGCGATCGTCGCCGTGTACGACACCGGCGAGGACTACATCGACGGGATCTCCGTCCCCTACATCGTGATGGAGTACGTGGACGGCTCCACCCTGCGGGAGCTGCTGCACACCGGGCGCAAGCTGCTGCCCGAGCGGGCCGTGGAGATGTGCATCGGCATCCTCCAGGCGCTGGAGTACTCGCACCGCAACGGCATCGTGCACCGGGACATCAAGCCGGCCAACGTGATGCTCACGCGGAACGGCCAGGTCAAGGTGATGGACTTCGGCATCGCCCGGGCCATGGGCGACTCCGGCATGACCATGACCCAGACCGCCGCGGTGATCGGCACCGCCCAGTACCTCTCCCCGGAGCAGGCCAAGGGNGGCCATGGGCGACTCCGGCATGACCATGACCCAGACCGCCGCGGTGATCGGCACCGCCCAGTACCTCTCCCCGGAGCAGGCCAAGGGCGAGACCGTGGACCACCGCTCGGACCTGTACTCCTCCGGCTGCCTGCTGTACGAGCTGCTGGCGCAGCGTCCGCCGTTCGTCGGGGACTCCCCGGTCGCGGTGGCGTACCAGCATGTCCGGGAGGAGCCGCAGCCGCCCAGCGTCTTCGATCCGGAGATTCCGCCGGAGATCGACGCCATCGTGATGAAGGCGCTGGTCAAGGATCCGGATTACCGCTATCAGTCGGCCGACGAGATGCGCGCGGACATCGAGGCGTTTCTGGAGGGCCGGCCGGTGGCGGCCACCGCGGCCATGGGCGCGGTGGGCTACGGCGGCTATGACGCCCCCACCCAGGCGCTGCGTCCGCAGGGCGGCGGCCCGGCCACCGCGATGATGCCCTCCGCGGGCGGCGGCTACGGCGGCGACCGGTACGACGACGACTACGACGACGGCTACGGGGGCCGTGCGGACCGCCGGCAGCCGAAGCGGAACCACACCTCGACCGTGCTGCTGGTGCTGGCCGGCATCCTGGTGCTGGTCGGCGCGATCTTCATCGGCCGGGCCCTGTTCGCGGGCGAGGCGGACACCCTGCGCACCGTGCCGCAGTTCGCGGGGGAGACGCTGGAGGAGGCCGAGCAGAGCGCGGAGCGGGTCGGCCTGTCCGTCCGGGAGGCCGGCAGCGATACCTGCGACCAGCCGGAGGGCACGGTCTGCCGCAGCGACCCCGAGGCGGGGGAGCGGGTGGAAGAGGGCACCGTCATCGACCTCATCATGTCCGAGGGCGAGGGGCCGGTGACGCTGCCGGACCTGGTCGGCGAGACCTTCGACGAGGCCTCGACCGAGCTGCGGGGGATGGGCTTCGAGGTCGAGAAGAAGGAAGAGGAGACCGACGACGAGGCCCCGGGCACGGTGCTGGCCATGGACCCGCCGGCCGGCACGGAGCTGGAGCGGGACTCCGGCCAGACGATCACCCTGACGGTGGCCATCGCCGAGGCGACCGTGGACATGCCCGGGGTGAACGGCATGCCGCTCGACGAGGCCAGGGCGAAGCTGGAGGCCGACCCGTACAACTTCACCGTCACCACCGAGGAGGTCACCGACGACTCCCGGCCGGAGAACGAGGTCATCGCCCAGGAGCCGCTGACCGGCGAGAAGATCAAGCCGGGCAGCACGGTCCACCTGAAGGTCGCCAAGCCCTCGCCGCAGTCCCAGGAGTTCCAGCTCAAGGACTACAACCAGTACCTGCCCTCGCAGGCGAGCGAGGAGCTGCAGGCCGCGGGGCTCTCGGTGACCATCCAGGGTCCGGCCGGGGACGACGCCGTGGTGACCGGCACCAACCCGCCGGCCGGTTCCACGGTCAAGCCCGGTGATCAGATCGTCGTGTTCACCCAGCTGCGGGACTCGGGCGGCAGCCAGGGCAACAACAACGGCGGCAACAACAACGGCGGGGGCGACGGCGGGGGCGACTCCGGCGGCGACGGCGGCGGAGGCGGTGACGGAGGCGGCGAGAACGGCTTCATCACCGGCGGCATCGGCGACTAGCCGGTCCGCGGGTCCGTCCGCGGGTCCGTCCGGAAGGCCGTGAGGGCCGGGAACCCGTCGGGGTTCCCGGCCCTCACCCGTGTGGCCGTCCGGGGAGGGTGGCCACGGTCCGCGGGGTGTGCCGCCGGTCCCGGCTCAGCTCTGGGGCTCGTCCTCGGAGCTGCCGCGGCGCTCCATCGGCACCCCGTCCACCATCTCGCTCTCCTCGGTCACCTCGACCACCTCGGTGGGCGGCGCGGGCTCGACCAGCCAGTCGGGGTTGGTCTGCCGCTCCCACCACCGCCAGGCGGCCAGCGCGCCGCCCGACACCAGCGTGCCCAGGCCCAGCCACTTCACCACCCGGCCGGCCCGGGCACGGCGCTGCTTGCGCCGCGCCAGCCGGGTGATCTCCTGTGCCGTCACCCCGCCCCGGAAGGCCGCCATGGCGGCGGCCGAGCGGGCCGCGGCCTCCTCCCGGGCCGGGCCCATGGCGGTGCGCGCGTAGTCGATCCGGGGGCCGGCCGCCTCCCGCGCCCGCCGGGCGGCGATCCGGGCGCGCTCCGCCGCCCGGGTGGCGGCCTGGTCCATGCCCTCCGGCAGGGAGGCGCGCATCTGTCCCATCCGTGGTGCGAGATGCATGTCGTAGTTCGTCCGGGCCTGGAGAGCCATCCGCTGGGCGCGCGGCCTGAGGTAGGCACCGGCCTGGTGGGCGTAGTGGGTCGCGGTGTCCCTGGCGGTCACGGCGTAGGGCCCCACCACCTGCGCCGCGCGCCACATGTTCTCCCTGGCACTCCCGGTCGCCGCGCGGACACGTCCGTTGCGGGTCACGTTCGATCCTTCCGTTGGTGGCGGTCTGCCATACTCTGTCTGGTTTTATCCACTCGTACGCAAATCATGCCGCGTTCCCGGCCGATGGGCACGCGAATCCGGGCATCCGGGGCGCGGCGTGTCGCGGCGGCATGGCAGGATCGGTGATCGTCACGGACGAACGAGTCGATCATCAGGCTCGCTCCACGCTCACAACGGAAGGGACGACGTGGCCGAGCAGCTCCACGCCACTCTCAACACCAACCACGGCGCCATCCGGATCCGGCTCTTCCCGGACCACGCCCCCAAGACGGTGCGGAACTTCACCGAGCTGGCCGAGGGTGCCCGGGAGTGGACCGACCCCTCGACCGGCCGGAAGACCACCGCCCGGCTCTACGACGGCACCGTGTTCCACCGCGTGATCAGCGGCTTCATGATCCAGGGCGGCGATCCGCTGGGCAACGGCACCGGCGGCCCGGGCTACACCTTCGGCGACGAGATCCACCCGGACCTCGCGTTCACCCGGCCGTATCTGCTGGCGATGGCCAACGCCGGTCCCGGCACCAACGGCTCCCAGTTCTTCATCACGGTCTCGCCGACCACCTGGCTGAACGGCAAGCACACCATCTTCGGCGAGGTGGCGGACGAGGCCGGCCAGAAGGTGGTGGACGCCATCGCCGGCGTCTCCACCAACCCGCGCACCGACCGCCCGGTGCAGGACGTGGTGATCGAGTCGGTCACCATCGAGCGCACCCAGGGCTGAGCCCGGGCCCCGGCCCGGTCTGCGGCCCGGTCTGCGGCCCCGACAACGGGCCCGGAAAGGCCCCTCCGCCCCCCGGGCCCGCCGCACGGGAGCTCCCGGTCCCCCCGGTCCGTAGGATCGGGGGGACTTCGTATTGTCGCGTTGGTACGGGCATCTGCCGGACACCGGAAAGAGGACGGTCATGGCGCAGCAGGAACAGCAGGGACCGCCCCCGGGACTGGCCGTCTGCTACCGGCACCCGGGCCGGGAGACCGGCATCCGCTGCACCCGGTGCGAGCGCCCCATCTGCCCCGAGTGCATGATCGACGCGGCGGTGGGCTACCAGTGCCCGCAGTGCGTGCGCGGTGCGGGCCGGGCACCCCGGCCGCGCACCCTGGCCGGCGGCACCGTCCGGTCCGACCAGCGGCTGGTCATCAAGATCCTGGTCGGCATCAATCTGGCGGTGTTCCTGGCCGTGCTGGCCACCGGCGACCGGCTGGTCACCGAGCTGGCGATGATCGGTTTCGCGCGGACCGAGGCCTTCGAGACGATCGGCGTGGCGGACGGCGAGTGGTACCGGATGATCACCGCCGCGTTCCTGCACGAGCAGTTCTGGCACATCGGCTTCAACATGCTGGCGCTGTGGGTGCTCGGCGGCAGTCTGGAGGCGATGCTGGGGCGGATCCGGTTCGCCGCCCTGTTCCTGGTCTCCGCGCTGGCCGGCAGCGCCCTGCAGTATCTGCTGGCCGAGCCGAACGTCTACGCGCTCGGCGCCTCCGGCGGCGTCTACGGGCTGTTCGGCGGGATCGCGGTGCTGGTGCGGCGGATGCGCGCGGACATGCGGCCGATCCTGGCCCTGCTCGCGGTCAACCTGGTGATCACCTTCATGCCCGGGCTCAACATCGCCTGGCAGGCGCACCTGGGCGGACTGGCGGCCGGCGCGGTGATCACCGCCGGGCTGGTGCACGCACCGCGCCGCGGGCGCACCCTGGTCCAGTTCCTGGTCTGCGCACTGGTGGTGGCCGCGATCGTGGTCATGTGCGTGGTCCGGACCTCGCAGCTGCTTCCGTGAGCCGCCCGGCACCGGCCGCTCCGGCGGCGGCGCCTCCCGCGGCCCCCCGCCTGCCGCGAGCGGTGGCCCCCGCTCCGCTTCCGGGGGTCTGCCGTGCAGGTCAGAGGCGGAGTTTTCCACAGCCGGTGGCGGATCTTGTGCACAAGGTTCACGGCGTCGGCCGGACCCCTGTTCGGGCCGCATTTCCCCAGGCGAACAGGGGTGCGGCCGAGAGCCGCCGAAGCCCGGGCCGCAGCGAGTTATCCACAGATCTTGTGATGTTCCTGCGAGCTGTGGATAACTCCGCCGGGCCGCCCCCGCCGGGCTGCGGCAGCCGGCCGGACGTCACTTCCACTGCGTGGAGACCACGAACCCGCCCGCGATGAAGCCGAAGCCCACCACGATGTTCCAGTTGCCCAGCGCCTTCACCGGCAGATCGCCCTGCGTGATGTAGAACACCACGATCCAGCACAGCCCCAGGACGAAGAGCGCGAGCATCAGCGGTGCCACCCAGCGACGGCCGCCCACCATGTCGAGCTTGGTCGGCGTCCGCTTCTCGCCGCCCTGCTTCTGTGCAGCCGACCGGTTGGCCGGGGTACCGTCCTTCTTCTTTCGGATCCGGGAAATCGGCACGACGGGTTCTCCTGACGAGGTGCTGCGCACCAGGCGCAGCGGGACAAGGTGCGGGGATCGTCCGTTAGCGTAGTGCTTCCATGGTCGATGAAGGGAGCAGGGTGCGGTGACCGGCTTCCGGATCCGTCCCGCGCAGCTCGGCACCGCGGGCGTGTTTGTGCTGGCCGGGCTGATTTTCTGGACAAGTTGCAGCGTCTCGCAGGGAAGCAACATCCGCAAGGACGATCCACTGCTGCGGCTGTCCGATCTGATCCGCGAGCGCGGCCAGGAGAACGCCCGGCAGGAGGCGTCCGCCGCCGAACTCCGCGCCGAGGTACAACAGCTCCGCGAGCAGGACCATTCCCTGGACCCGGCCGAGCAGGAGCGGCTCGCAGCGGTGGAGCGGGCCGCCGGGCTGCACGAGCTCACCGGAGAGGGCCTGACCGTCACCCTGGACGACGCCCCGCCGGACGCCGTGCCGCTGGTCTCCTGGGCGCCCGAGCCCAGCCCGGACGACCTGGTGATCCACCAGCAGGACCTGCAGTCGGTGGTCAACGCGCTGTGGGCGGGCGGCGCCGAGGGCATCCGCATCATGGACCAGCGCCTGATATCCACCAGCGCCGTGCGCTGCGTGGGCAACACCCTGATCCTCCAGGGCCAGCTCTACTCCCCGCCCTACGTGATCACCGCCGTGGGCGACCGGGAGGCCCTGAAGCAGGCCATGGAGGAGTCCGACGCGATCCGCATCTACAAGCGCTATGTCGAGGCGTACGGGCTCGGCTGGGAGGTGGAGGAACACTCCGAGGTCACCGTGCCCGGCTACACCGGCAGCGTGGAGCTCCAGTACGCCGAGCCCGCCGGAGCGGACGGGACCGGCGTCGGGAGCAAGGACTGACCATGCCCTGGCCGTGGACTGGCCGTGCCCTGATCGGGGAATGACCGGGACCTGGCCGGTACTGACCGGAACCGGGCGGGTAGTGACGAGCCGGCGCTCGGGAGCGTGACGGGGCGCGCATTCGCGCCCGCTGTACCCCGGGGCGGGGGCCGCGCATCGTACCCTGGGGCGGTACGCGGCAGTCGGGAGACGAGAGAAGGAAGCGTCGGCATGTACGGCTGGATCTGGCGGCACCTGCCGGGCAATACGCCGGTGCGCGCGCTGATCTCCCTCGTTCTGCTCCTCGGAGTGGTGTACGCCCTGTTCACCTGGGTCTTTCCCTGGGCCGAACCGCTGCTGCCGTTCGGTGACGTGACCGTCGACGGCGAGGCCGGCAGCGGCGGCGAGCAGCAGGGAGCGGCAGGCTGATGGGCGCGCGGATTCTGGTCGTGGACAACTACGACAGCTTTGTCTACAACCTCGTCCAGTACCTCTACCAGCTCGGTGCGGACTGCGAGGTGCTCCGCAACGACGCGGTCGGCACGGACCACGTCGCGGCCGGGGGCTTCGACGGCGTGCTGCTCTCGCCCGGCCCCGGCGTCCCGGAGGACGCCGGGGTGTGCATCGACATGGTGCGGCACTGCGCCGCGTCCGGCACCCCCGTCTTCGGCGTCTGCCTGGGCATGCAGGCCATGGCGGTGGCGTACGGCGGCGTGGTCGGCCGCGCCCCCGAGCTGCTGCACGGCAAGACCTCCCCGGTGGACCACAACGGCGAGGGCGTCTTCGCCGGGCTGCCCAGCCCGCTGACCGTCACCCGCTACCACTCGCTGGCCGCGGTGGAACCCACCCTGCCCGCCGACCTCACGGTGACCGCGCGCACCGGCGAGGTGGTGATGGGCCTGCGCCACCGCACACTGTCCGTCGAGGGCGTGCAGTTCCATCCCGAGTCGGTACTCACCGAGGGCGGCCACCGGATGCTCGCCAACTGGCTGGCCGTGTGCGGCGACCCGGAAGCCGTGCCCCGCTCGGACGGCCTGGCCCCGGTGGTCGGCCACTCGGGCCACTCGGGCCACTCCGACCGGCCCGGACGTCCCGGCCGGCTGGAGCCGGCGGCGTGACCCCGCAGCGCCCGGAGGAGACAGGGGCGGCGGCCTGGGGGTCCGGGGAGGACCCCTACGCCGCTCCGGGCGCGTTCGAGGCGGCGATCCAGTCCATGGACGATCCGCTCAACGACCCGCTGCCGGAGTACCGCCCTCCCGGCCGGGACGGGCAGTCGTACGACCCGCCCCCGATATCCGACGGCGCCGCGTACCGCGAATACTCCTACGAGGCCGGCCCGCCGGAGGAGCCCGGCCCGGCCACCGAGCTCCTCACCCCGGTGGGCCGGGCCGCCACCGCCCCGGAGCCGCAGCCGCAGCCTGAGCCGGAGCCCGCGGCCGGCGGCAGCACGGCCGGTCCCGCGGCTGCCTCCCTGCTCTCCTCCTACACCGACTTCGAGGACGAGTACGACCCGGAGACCATCGGCCTGCGCCGCCCCGACGACCTCGCCCGGCGCTCCGCCGGTGCCGCCGGTGCCGCCGCCTCCTCAGCTTCCTCCGCTTCCTCCGCCTCCCGGTCCGGCTCCTCCGCCCCGGCCTCACCCGTGCCGGGCGGCCGGGTGGCCCGCCGCAAGGCCGAGAAGGCCCGCAAGTCCACCCGGATGAACAAGATTGCCAACGTGGTCGGCGAACTGATGATGACCTTCGGCGTCCTGCTGATGCTCTTCGTCGCCTACCAGCTGTGGTGGACCAACGTGCAGGCCCGGGCCTTCGCCAGCAAGGAGGCCGACAGCCTTGCCGAGCAGTGGGAGGACTCGGCGCGGAACGGCGGCCAGGAGGGGGATTCCGAGGACCAGCAGCCCGCCGCCTTCTCCCCCGGCGAGGGCTTCGCCCTCCTCCACCTGCCCACGCTCGACGTGCGGGTGCCGATCGCCGAGGGCATCGACCCCGAGGGCGTGCTGGACCGCGGCATGGTCGGCCACTACGGCGAGGAGGACGGCCTGCCCACCGCCATGCCCTGGGACGAGGAGGGCAACGTCGGCCTGGCCGGGCACCGCAACACCAAGGGCGAGCCGTTCCGCTACATCAACAAGATGCAGCCCGGGGACCCGATCATCATCGAGACCAAGGACGTCTACTACATCTACGAGATGCGCAGCCGCCTGGACCAGACCTCACCGCGTAATATCCAGGTGCTCGATCCCATTCCCACCCAGGGCGGTTTCACCGCCCCCGGCCGCTACGTCACGCTGACCACCTGCACGCCGGAGTTCACCTCCACCTACCGGCTGATCGTCTGGGGAGAGCTGGTGGAGGAACACCCGCGCAGCGAAGGGGAGCCGGATGCCCTCGTCAACTGAGTCCGACCGCGAGGCGTCCGCCGCCGGCGAGGACCAGGAACGGGACGGGCGGGGCCGGCCCGGCGAACCGGACGGGGAGAGCGAGCAGAAACGGTCCGACGCCCCCGCCCGCCGCCGGCCGTCCCGCACGGTGCGCATCGTCGCCGGCGCCGTCAGCCTCTTCGGCGAGCTGCTGATCACCGCCGGTGTGGTGCTGGCCCTGTTCGTCGTCTACTCCCTGTGGTGGACCAATGTGATCGCCGACCGCGAGGCCGCGCGGGACAGCGACGCCGTCCGCGACATCTGGGAGCGCCAGGAGCAGCGGGACGACGAGCCGGGCGGCCGGGACGAGGAGGCGCCGCCGGTCTTCGACCCCGCCGACGGCCTGGGTTTCCTGCACATCCCGGCCATGACCCGCACCGACATCCTGGTCAAGGAGGGCACCGACGACGACGTCCTCAACGGCGGCGTCGCCGGCTACTACAACGGCGAGCCGGTCGAATCCGCCATGCCCTGGGACGAGGAGGGGAACTTCTCCCTGGCCGCGCACCGCGACGGCCACGGCGCCCGCTTCCACAACATCCACAAGCTCCGGGAAGGCGATCCGATCGTCTTCGAGACCAAGGACACCTGGTACGTGTACAAGGTCTACGCGATCCTGCCGGAGACCTCCCGGTTCAACACCGCGGTGCTGGACCCGGTCCCGGAGGAGTCCGGCGCCACCGAGGCCGGCCGCTACATCACCCTGACCACCTGCACCCCGATCCGCACCTCGAAGTACCGGTACATCGTGTGGGGCGAACTCGACCGGACCGTCCCGGTGGACGAGAACCGCACGCCGCCCCCCGAACTGGACTGACCCCCGGCGGGACCGGCCCGGCCCATCGGGGCGGGGCAGGCGTCCTCCGCAGCCCAGCCGGAGCCCCGCCGCAGCCCCGCCGGGCCCTCCGGACCGGCGGGCAGGACACGGCACAGGGGCCGTCTCCCGTCCGGGAGACGGCCCCTGACGACCGTGGAGCGTAGGAGAGTCGAACTCCTGACATCTGCCATGCAAAGACAGCGCTCTACCAACTGAGCTAACGCCCCGTGCCGTGCCCTAGGGTACCCAATCCGGCGGCCTGCTTCCGAGCGGGTTGCCGCCCCCGGACGGGTTGCGGCCCCGGCAGGGCCGCACGGCCGGGACCCGTTCCCCCGGACAACGGCCAACTGGGACGAACTCGGTATCGCCGCAAGGACGCCGGTTTCCGTAGGATGGCGCGCAACTTCGCGCACGTGAAGCACGTGAAGTCAAGGGGAGAGCCGGGGAGGAATCATGGACGCAGCCCAGCAGGAGGCGGCCGAGAAGGCCAGACAGCAGCAGACCACCTGGTACGGAGAGCCGCTGGGCACGCTGTTCCGGCGGCTCATCGCTGATCTGGGCCTCAATCAGGCCCGGCTGGCCGGGGTGCTCGGCCTCTCCGCCCCGATGCTTTCCCAGCTCATGAGCGGCCAGCGCGCCAAGATCGGGAACCCGGCCGTGGTGCAGCGGGTCCGCGCCCTCCAGGAGCTGGCGCAGGAGGTGCGCGACGGCCGGATCAGCGCGGCCGAGGCCACCACCGCCATGGAGGAGATCCGCCGCTCGGCGGGCGGCAGCGTGCTCAGCCACCACCCCGCGCCGATACGCACCGGGGGGCCGGTGACCGTGCCGGCCAACCCCACCAAGCGGGTGGTGCGGGAGATCCAGGCGCTGCTGCGCTCGGTCGCGGACGCGGGCGAGATCCAGAGCGCCGCCAAGATGCTCGCCGACACCTACCCGGAACTGGCCGAGTTTCTCCGGGTCTACGGCGTGGCCCGCACCCGCGACGCCGTGGCCCACTACGAACAGCACCAGACCTGAGGTCCGCCGGCACACCGCGGGACTGCGGAAGAGAACGGAACGAAACAGAACGAGACGGAACGAGACGGAACGGGGACGGGGACAGGCTCGATGGGTGAGATCTTCGCCGGGCGGTATGAGCTGGTCGACCCGATCGGGCGAGGCGGCGTGGGCGCGGTCTGGCGTGCCTGGGACCACCGCCGGACCCGTTATGTGGCCGCCAAGGTGCTCCAGCAGTCCGACGCGCACGCCCTGCTCCGCTTCGTGCGGGAGCAGGCGGTGCGGATCGACCACCCGCACGTGCTCGCCCCGAGCAGCTGGGCCGCCGACGACGACAAGGTCCTGTTCACCATGGATCTGGTGCGCGGCGGCTCGCTGAGCCACCTGGTCGGCGAGTGGGGCGCGCTGCCCCCCGGCTACGTCTGCCGGCTGCTGGACCAGTTGCTGTCCGGACTCCAGGCGGTGCACGACGAGAACATCGTGCACCGCGACATCAAGCCCGCCAACATCCTGCTGGAGGCCACCGGAACGGGCCGCCCGCATGTGCGGCTGTCCGACTTCGGCATCTCCATGCGCAAGGGCGAGCCCCGCCTCACCGAGGTCAACTTCGTGGTGGGCACCCCCGGTTACGTCGCCCCGGAACAGATGCTGGGCGCCGAGCCGGACTTCCCGGCCGACCTCTACGCCACCGGGCTGGTCGGGCTGTATCTGCTGACGGGCCGGCAGCCCGACGCCCAGGCGCTGTTCGCGCGCTACGCGGATCACGGGCAGGCCGGTCTGCCGCCCGCCCCGGAAGGCGTCCCGGAGGCCCTGTGGCAGGTGCTGGGCGCCCTGCTGCAGCCGGACCCGGGTGTCCGCTTCCGGACTGCCACAGGGGCCCGCAAGGCCCTCGCACAGGCTGCCGAGCTACTGCCCGGACCGCCACCGGGCGACGCCCCGGTGATCGCCGTCACCGACCGGCTCGGGCCGCTGCCCGCCGGCTTCGGGCCGGACGGCCCGGTCAACGCTGCCGTCACCGGGCCGGCCACCGAGTCCGAGACCGGCAGCTTCCACCTCGCCCCGCCCCGGCCGTCCGCCGCTGCCGCCGTACCGGCCGTGCCGCACAGCACGGCGGACGCCTATCTGCCGACGGCCGCGGCCCCGCCGTCCCCCGCCACACCCGCACCGTCCCCCGCCACACCCTCACCGGCACCGGCACCTTCACCGGCCGCCGGCCGGCGGGCCGGGCCGCCGCTCGCCGCCGCCGTGCCGATGCTGCTGCTCTCCCTGGCCCTGATCACCTTCGGCGTCTGGACCCTGGTCACCGCCTGACCGTCAGCGCCCCGGCGTCACCACGCCGGCATCACCGCCCCGGCGTCACCGCGCCCTGCGGCGCCGGGCCAGCAGCGTCCACAGCCCCAGCGCCAGCAGCAGGGCCGCGCCCGCCCCGATCGAGCCCACGCCCAGGGCCACCCGGCCGCCGCGCTGCTCGGCGGCCACCGCCTCGTCCGTCTTGCCCTCGTCGGCCTGCTGCCGGTCCTCCTCCGTGACCCCGAAGCCCGCCTCCCGAGGGTCCTCCTCGTACACCGGTCCGTCCGCCGGTTCGCCCTCCAGCGAGATCCGCAGATGCAGCCCGATGGTCCCGGCCTCGGTGAGCTCCGCGACGTCGTCCTTGAGATGGACCGCCAGATAGTGCCAGCCGGCGAAGCGCATGGTGCCGGCCGTCGTGCTCGGCGCGTCGGTCCGGTTGTCGTAGGCGGCCGGCGGCAGCACCTCCTGCACCCGGAGGGGATCGCCGGTGTACGCCCGGGAGAAGCCGGTCACCTCCCCGCGTGCCGGGTTGTACACCTCCACCAGCAGCCCGTCGCCGATGTACGCGTAGTCCTGCCCGGCGAACGGAGCGTTGCCCAGCTCCACGGTGACCGCAAGCTGCTGGTGCCAGTCCACCGGCACCCGGTAGAACAAGGTCTGGCCGGGCGCGATGTCGTCCCGCCAGACGCCCTCCCCGACCGGCTGGGCGTCGTTGAAGCCGGTGCCGCCCGTCACCACCCGGGCCTGGCCGGCGGGGGGCGTGGGCACCTCGGTCAGCCAGGAGCTCTCCGGCGGCGCCGCGGTCTGCCCGCCGGCGACCGCCGGCTCCCGCATCACCCGGATCTCGGTGGGCCAGGCAGCCTGGTCGGACTCCTCGTCGCTGTCCCGGGAGACCCGCAGCAGATACGTTCCGGCGGTCTGGCAGGAACGGTCCTCGGCGATCATCCGGGTGGACCAGGCGCTGATCGGCCGGGCGGCCACGGACGAACCGAAGGCCGACCTCTGCTCGGCGACGCAGTTGTCCCCGCCGGTGCTGTGGAACTGCACCGCGATGCCGTCGCCGTACGCCACCGCGGAGCCCGGTTCCGGAGCGGCCACCACCGAGGCGAAGTAGGAGCCGGTGTCGTCCAGCACCACGCTGTAGTAGAGCTCCTCGCCCGGCTCGATGCTGTCGGTGTAGATGCCGCCCGGCTCAAGGTAGGGGGCGTCCGCGGTACTGGCGGTGCCCTCCACCGCCACCGCGTCCTCCGCCGGCCGGTAGCTCGCCGCGCCGGGCGCGCCGGACTCCTCCTCGGCCGCCCAGGCCGGGGCGGCGCTGCCCGAGGCGGCCAGCGCCAGCACGCACACCCCCGCCGCCAGCCCGCTCCGCGAACGCGAACCTCGCACCCCGCCCATGCCGCGCCCTTCCCCTTCTCCGGGTTCCCCGGCTTCCGTCCCCCGGCACCGCCTCCGGGCCCCCGACCGGAAACCAGGTCAGGGGCCCGGAGGCGGACAGAACTCTGAAGACCTCTCCGGCGTCACTCGCCGCCCGCACCGCTCGGGACGGGGTCGGTGGCGTCCATCCACAGGTCCTGCTCGGCCTTGCCCTGCTGGATCTGCCGGTACACCAGAAGGCCGCCCGCTGCCACCAGCGCGACCAGGAGGAGCTTCTTCACCGCGCTACCTCGTTCTTTTCCTCGACGGATCGGACCACTTGTCGGGACCTCTTGGCGGCCGATGATACCGGTCCGTTGCAACCTCACCGCCGCTTGCGCGCCCCGCGCGCTGCCCCCGCGCACAGCCGCGCACAGCGGCAGCCGGCGGCACCGAAACGGGAACCGCGGACATCCGTTGATCCGCTACCGGCAGCGGACGCGGTCGCTGCCGGCCCGTACGGGCTCCGACTGCACCGCGCAGGGAGCCGCTGCGACCTCCCGGAACGGAGAACTGCCGTGATCGTCTCGCTCTCCCTGCTCGCTGTCTTCGGCTGCGGAGCCGTACTGCTGCTGAAGTTCCGCGCGCTCGGGCCCGCCGCCTTCCTGACAGTCTTCTTCTTCGGCTTCTTCGCCGCCCAGACACCGGCGGTGGCCGATCCGCTCAACACCGTCATCGGCCCGGTCGCCGACGCCCTCTCCGGCCGCGGAAACTGAAGACCGGCCCGAAGATCCACGCCGCCGTTGCGCGGAGGCCGGCCGGTGCCGCGCTCGGTGTGCGCTTCGTCCACGCCATGGGTGCCCCATTCTCCGCCTCCCGCACCACGGTCTGCGCGCATGCTCCCGCCCATGCCGTGGCCGCCCACCGCGCAGCGCCCACCGGCCGCTCGTCGATCCTGCGGAGAAGCAGCAGGCCCCCCACACACGAAAACCCCCGGCCGGTACCGGCCGGGGGCTCTTTTGCATGTGGGGCTAACAGGACTTGAACCTGTGGCCTCATCCTTATCAGGTCAAACCACCCACACCACCCCACCACGGCACGCCGCCCCTGTCCTCTATATACGCACCCCNCCCCCGGCCGGTACCGGCCGGGGGCTCTTTTGCATGTGGGGCTAACAGGACTTGAACCTGTGGCCTCATCCTTATCAGGTCAAACCACCCACACCACCCCACCACGGCACGCCGCCCCTGTCCTCTATATACGCACCCCACACCCACCCCCCACCATCAGCCCCCGTCACCCCCCGTTGATGTCACCCACTGATGTCAACTGGTCGGCCTTGAAGCAGGAGCGTCGCAACGCTGTTCAAAGAACGTGCGACGCGACTGACCCATGATCGAAGCAGGCTTGCGATGATGGCCGCATGAGGCGCGACGGACGATGGAGACTTCGGCGGTGGACGGCCGTCTTTGGGATGTTCTGCATCGCTGGGGCCGGAGTCTGGGCTGTAGCGCAACTACGTCATGGTCCGACGGGGGCGGATGTAGCGACGCTAATTGGCCTCCCTTTGGGAGTTGCTGCTCTCGCACTAACAGCCATGGCTGCGTGGCCGCTTCATGCACCCAGCGACACCAATTCCATCAGGGAATCTGCTGAGAGGCTGGCCCGTCAGGTTGAGACCCTAGAAGGGGAACAATGGCGACGTCTCGTGGGTGGAGATCGGCAACGCATCAACCTGGGCTACAGGCTGCACCCAGAAGCGGGACTATCCGCCACCGTGCCGGAATCCATTGGGAAACTCTTCCCCGACGAGGAATCGGGCGTTTACGGAATCGCTAACTACTTTCGGTCCATCACACCATCCCGTATGGTCATCACTGGGGCTCCTGGCGCCGGTAAGACCGTATTGGCACTGGAGTTGCTCCTAGCCCTGATAGAGCGGCGTGAAGAAACTGACCCCGTGCCAATAATGATTCCATTGGCGAACTGGGACCCACACATGGAAGCACTTGATGATCTAATCGTGAGGCAACTCGTCGACACCTACAGATGGCCCAAGCATACCGCCCGCGAATTGGTGGAGCACCATCTAATCCTTCCAGTGCTTGATGGATTGGATGAAATGGACCCCACAGTGAAAGGTACCGAAACCCAAGCCCCATTCGAGCATAGAACTCATCGAGCTCGCGCGGCAGTAAAAGCACTCAACGGATACGGTATCGGTCGCGCAGCGGGCGCACTTGTATTGACTTGCCGATCGCAAGCATACCACGCATTGGCAGATAATCGCCTGCGTGAAGCAGCCCACATTAAGATTTCTCCGGTGGAAATTCCCGACGCGAAGAGCTATCTTGCCGAGAGGTGCGGAAATCGAGAACGCATTCGAGAATTTACAGGATACCTTGAGTTGCATCCCGAGACTCTGCTTGCGCGCGCGATTAGTACACCATGACGCCTATCGCTAATCGCCACAATCTATCGGGACTTTGGTGATCCGTGTGAGCTTCTTCTACATGACTCCGAGGAAAAGCTTGACGACCACCTTCTGTCTCACTTGATCTCGGCCGCACAGAGAACATATCCTTCCGCCGAGGCGTACACTCCGCGCGAAATACATGTAGCGCTTTCCGTGATCGCGAGATCCCTTAAGGAGCCGTCACCTTACGCAACCCAGTCCTCCAGCTTGACTCCCCGGGCGGATATCCGGCTGGATGAACTATGGACTGCGGCTCCGTCAGGCCGCATCCGCGCAATTGACGCGGTGACGGCCTGCCTTATCATCTGCAGTCCGACCCTGCTCATTTCCACCATTGACAATCTCGAACTCTCCGAATGTCTTCTGGGTTTCTTCTCGGGACTAGCAGGAGGGCTAGTTTCAGCTTTGCCGCTCACACGACATCCGACGTATCTAGGATGGCACCACTTGAGAACCCGAGCCGGTCGTCTGCGCTTCCGACACAATCTGGAGGGAGGGCTAGTGATCGGAGTGCTCCTTGCCGTGATGCTGCAAATTACGATGATCATCGGATCGACCGTCGATGAGCCGCCTTCTGTAACTCCGAAAGAATTCCTATTCCTGGTTTCAGGGATGCTCCTCATTGGACTTTCCCGTGGCATTAGGGATGGCCTACAGGCACCGGGTGAAACGGTGGCCAGGCCCGGGAATGTGATCAACGCGGACGTGGCGAATCAGGTACTCGGTGCGTTGCCCGTGGCCATTGCCTTCGGTGTGGTGTTCGGTACTGCAGGCGGCTCAGAAGCGGGAATATGGGCGGGGTCAACAATGGGATTGTTGACTGCCTTGGCCATGCCGTCGGCTGCTTTTCGTAGGTACTTCACTTTCCTTCTCTGGGGGCACCAAGAGCTACCGGTGCGTCTCGTTAAATTCCTCTCCTGCACACAAGAAATCGGCCTTCTGCGAATCTCCGGAAACGCCTACCAATTCCGCCATCGCGAGTTGCAGGATTGGCTTGCTAATCATCCGGTTCCCCCTGGCAACTCTCGCGATGATGAATTGCAGGAGAGTGAAGACTGATAGCATTCTTACACAAGGTGATACTTTCAGGAACAGTGCACTCAGCACGGAAGGGGTAATTCGTGCCAACAAGCCCACGAGACACTTACATGCGAGTCTCGGATTCGCTGCGCCAACAAATCAGTGGAGGTGCCATCAAGGACGCTCTTCCATCCGAAACCCGCCTGATGAAAATTTTCGGCGTTAGTCGAAGTACAGTCGGACGCGCTCTACGAGCACTGAAAGCTGAAGGCATCATCGAGTCAGTGCAAGGTTCCGGTTGGTACGTGACAGGAACAGGAGACCGCCGCCCCTTGACGGAAAGGGTAACAATTCTACTCCTTGAAGAGGAATTCACAGTAGGTGATGTCTTCCCATCGGAAAGTACGCTCTGTGAGCGTTTCGGAGTTTCCAGGACTGCGGTGCGGTCGGCAATTGCTCAGTTGGAGGGGAAGGGGCTGATCGCCATGGGGCCGGGGCGGCGGCGGGTGGTGCGGGCTCTCCCGGATGAGTCGGAGGACTCGTAGCCTGGCCGGCATGGATGTCACCGAGCGGGCGTATGGCCTTGCTGAAGCGCTGCTGGCCGAGCCGCTGCCGCGGCGCTGGTCGCACTCCCTCGGAGTGGCCAAACGCGCCCAGTGGCTCCGGCCGATCCTCGGAGACGACGCCGGCCTGATGGAGGCCGCCGCCGTCCTGCATGACATCGGCTATTCGCCCCGCATCGCCGCCACCGGCTTCCACCCCCTTGACGGTGCCCGCTTCCTGCGAGACCAGGAGGCGTTCGATGAGCGGGTGGTGCGGCTCGTGGCGCATCACTCCTGCGCGCTGCTGGAAGCCGAGGAACGCGGGCTGCGGGAGGACCTGGAGTCCGAGTTCGCGTTGGAGAGCCCGACGCTGGTGGACGCCATGATTTTCTGCGACATGACCACCACCCCGGACGGGGACGTCACCACCTCCCGCGCCCGGCTCTCCGAGATTGTGAACCGCTACGGCCCGGACACCGTCGTGGGCCGCTTCATTCAGCGCGCCGCTCCGGAGATCCACGCCGCCGTTGAGCGGGTGTCCGACCGGATGGCCGTGGCACAGGAGGCCGGTCAGCCGATGTAGGGCTCGGTGCGTGCTTCGTCCAGGCCGTGTGTGATGCGCAGGCGCATGGACGGGTGGATGTCCAGCTTGCCGAGGTCCGCCGGCTCCACCCAGCGGACCTCTTTCGACTCCGAGCTGGTGCGCACGCTGCCCCCGACCGGCCGAGCCCGGAAGCAGATGGAGAACTGCTGCCGCACCTCGCCGTCGTCATAGGCCATGACGTGCTGCGGGTCCGTGTAGAGGCCGATGACGCCCTCGACGGTGACCCGGATACCGGTCTCTTCCTCGACTTCCCGGATCACGGTCTGCGCGATGCTCTCGCCGATGTCGTGGCCGCCGCCGGGCAGTGCCCACCGGTCGTTATCGGTCTTGTGGATCAGCAGCAGACGCCCTTCGTCGTCCTGCACCACGGCGGTGACCGAGGGCACGACGGAGTTCGCCCGGGGCGCGTCCGGGTCGCGGTAGTAGTCGGTACGGCTCATGAGCCGCAGCCTTCCAGGTCGGTCGGTGAGGTGATCCGCCGGGCGCCGTCCCAGATGCGTTCCAGGCTTTCCGCGTAGCTGTCGAACAGCTCCCCACCGGGAACGCGCTGGAGGTGCAGCACAGGCGCCATGTAGGCCCCGAGGCCGTAGATGTGCCCGTTGGCCAGCATCTCGTTGTCCGCGCGGTAGATGGAGTTGTAGAGCGTGGTGCTGTGCAGGCGGAACTCGACACCGGGCAGGCCGAACAGCGGGGCGTAGTTGAGTAAGGCGTTACGGATCTTGGACGCCAGGGCGGGGCCGATGCCTTCGTCGTCGCCCCGGACAGCAACGGCCGGGCACTCCGGATCGCCCATCATGAAGCGCACCGGAACGCCGGCGGCCGACTTCTCCCTGACCAGGCGGTGAAAGCGCGGGTCCTCGGTGAGCCAGAAGCCGGAATACACCAGCACGTCGAAGTGCATGGTGGCGCTGGCGTAGAGCTTGGTCCAGGTGTCCTGCGGGACGACCGAGCGGTGCGGATAGAGCTTCACCAGCTCGGACGCGCTGGACTCCGTGACCTCGCCGGCGGTCCGTTCGTCCGGCCAGAGGTAGGAGACCTCCTGCCGGAGCATCGAGGCCACGGCGTACTGGAAGCGCCGGTACGGCTTGCGCCTGGGCTCCGAGACCCAGCGCTCAACGGTCTTCGGGGACACCCCGAGCCGGGCCGCCACCTGGTCCAGCGTCAGGCCGCTCTCAACGATGGCCCCGCGGAGCCGTTCGTTTGCCATACGCCCTCCCGCGCCGGGACGTTCTGGGACGACTCAGCACTCTAGCGACTCGTCCCCGAGCCGTACAGCAGCGAAGTTCAACGTCCAAGCGGCAGTTGCGAAGCTGGTCACAGCCTCGAACGAGGGCGGAAACGGACGCCGGACACAAACTGACGGTTTGACAGCGCTGCCCGGCTCTGCCATCGTGCGAGACAAGTAATACATGACTCGCATGGCGGGTCGCGCACCGGAGGAAGCCCGGGAAGGCGGCATGTCCGCGCGCCCACGGCCGGGAGCAGTGCTCTTTGAGAACGCCGCACGTCACGCGGCTGCATACGGGTTGTCGCCTCCGCTGATAAGGCGGCCGGCTCGCCAGAGGCGCGAGCACACCAGGTCTGATGCCTGCCTGATCCGCCGGGCCGTCCGTCCGGCGGTGACGGGGAGCCCTCAGACCGGCTCCGAACAGTGAAAACGGCTCCGGTGGGTGCGCCAACACCCGGCCGGAGCCTGAGACCAGCTCACCTATGCACCTAGGGAGTGATCCTCAGTGGATCGTATCGCCGCCACACGGCTGACCGAGGCCGAGCGGGAGGAACTGTCGCGCAAGGTCAAGGAGGCCAACGAGCAGAGCGAGCGGAACGCCGCCTCGCGCCGGGGGTGCTGACCCCGATGGCCTCCGAGAGCCCCGAAGCACAGCAGGAACCGGGCCGGCCGCCCCTGCCCGTCCGGCCGCCGAACCCGCCGCGCCATGAGCGCCCGCGCACCGCGCAGGAACCGCCGGCACGGCCCCACCCGCAGCTCTGACGGCTGCCTGATCCGCCCGGACCCCGTGGTCCGGGCGGTGAGGGGAGCCGGTCAGTCCCGGGCTCCGCTTGACCGCACCGCACCAGCTCGCCGCGTGTGCGAACCGTTCCTTCCGAATGCTCCGGGCGCGGCGGGCTTCCTTGGCCGGATCGGCCGCCGCTCCCGGCTCTCCACGCCCATCGAGGAGACCGAGTGAAGTGCTTCATCGGCGGCCATCAGGCCGTCTCCGATGAGGACTTCATCGAGCTGGCTCTCGGCACCCCGCCGGAGCTGTGGCTCGGTGAGTCCGACGAAACCGGGGAGGAGCGCGCGGCGCGGCTGGACGCGGCGCGCGACATCATCGCCGACGATCCCGGCCTGGTCGTCCGGGCGGTCCGCGTGGCCGTCTCGGTGGTCACGGCCCCGGCCGCCGGCCTGCCGCCCCGGACCACCGCCCACCGCCGCCGCTCACGCGGCCGGAAGGCGGTGACGGCATGAGCGGCAAGCCCACCGCCGCGGCGTTGGCGCACACTGCCGCCGAGGCGGTCCGCAGCTTGAATCACGCGACTCTGCGTCCGGATGCCGAGGCGGAGTTCGAGCTTCCCGGGGATGCCTACGCCATCGTGGGAGCCCTTTCGGAGCTGGCCATTCGTCTGCCGCAGGCCATGGGCCAGGTACAGGCCCTGATCGACCACCTGGACCGCGCCGGGCGGCTGCGGCATGACTCCGGCAACCCGGCCCGGCTGCCCGGGACGCTGGCCGCCCTGCGCGGCGCTCTGGCCTGGTCGGCGGAGAACGCGGAGCTGCTGCACGCCTCCCTCTCCGACGCCCACAGCGCCCTGTCCCCTCTCGGCTACGCCGAAGGCGGTGAGGTGCCGTGAGCCCCTGCCCGAACGGCTGGTGCCGTGTGGAGTCCAGCGAGTCCGTGTGCCCCTCATGCGGGCTGCCCAAGGCGGTGTGTGTGCTGCTGGCTTGGGCGGCCGCCGCCTGGTTCGGGAGGACGGCATGAGCGAAAGGACGATGCTCGCCCCGCCGGCACTCGGGCGCTGGGAAAGGTGGCTGCTGGGTGCGGCGATCGCGGCCGGTGTGGCGGTCGGGGCGCTGGGGCTGGCCTCCAGCTTCGAAGCCCTGTCGGCCGCCGCACGCGCGTGGGGGTTCGCGCACCCGTGGATGCTGCCGGTCGGGATCGACGTGGCCATCCCGGTGTTCACCCTGGCGCACCTGCTGCTGATCCGGATGGACATGCGCCTTGCATGGGTGCGCATCGTGCCCTGGGCGCTGACCGCCGTCACCTGCTGGCTGAACATCGCCGCGGGCACGTCCTTCGCGGCCAAGCTCGCGCACGGCACCATGCCGCTGTTGTGGGTGGTGCTGTCCGAGATCGCCGCGCATGTGTACGCGGTGCGGATCGGCGCGGTGACCGGCCGGCGCATGGAACGCATCCGCCGCTCCCGCTGGCTGCTCGCACCGCTGTCGACGTTCGCGCTGTGGCGGCGGATGGTGCTGTGGGAGACCACCTCCTACACCACCGCCCTGGCCCGCGAACGGGAACGGCTGCTGGCCCGCGCCGAGCTGCGCGAGACCTACGGCCGCGCCTGGCGCCGCCGCGCGCCCCGCTCCACCCGGGTACTGCTCAAGCTGGGCGAAGCCAACCCCGAACCGGCCGCCACCGACACCGGTACTCCAGCGCCCGTCATCTGCGATGGCGGCGGGCTCCCGACTCCCGCCGTGCCGACCGGCCGCCGTCGTGCCGAGAACCGGTCCCGGCCGCGTCCGGCCGCCGGCAGGACGACCAGGAGCAAAGGCGCCAAGGGACGCGGGCGCCGCACGGATGCGGAGCTGCTTGCGGAAGCGCGGCAGATCACCGCCGACTGGCCGGAGACGCGGATCACCGCCGAAGCCGTTCGGGAAGCGCTCCGGATCGCCCCGGCCCGCGCCCGTGCGCTGCGCGAGATGCTGCGCGCGGAACGCGCCGCCCCGGACGCCACGGCCGGGGAGGTCGCCCCGGCTGAACTGGCAGCCGCCGGGAGCGCTTCCTGATCCCGTCCTAGCACTTCCCCGGAGGGCCGGGCGGCGGCGGCCTGGGAGCTGCTGCTGCGACATCCCGCCCTCTCACGAATCTGTCGGGGTCCGGCCGCGTGCTTGGCGGCTGAGGCCGGACCCCGGCTGCCCCAATCCAGCAGATCAGGGAGCGATCCTCAGTGAAACACGAAGAAGACGGCGACGAGGAGCGGGAACTGTTCGCCCGACTCGAAGCAGACATGCGGGCCGATGGATCGGCCGATCGGATCGAGATGGTGAAGACCCGATCGTCGGGCGATGGATCGGCCGATCCGTCACCGGACCGATCGGCCGGGCGCGGGCCGATCGGATCGGCCGATCCAGTCGCCCTGGTGGACGGTCCCGCACCGGCCGATCCGTCGCTGTTCGATCGGCTGCGCCAGGCACGGCGGCGGCCGGTCGTTCCGGCGTGGGCGCGTTCGCGGGCAGGGCTGATCGAGGCGGCCGGTTGGCTGGGCGGCTACGCCTGGCACGTCACCGCCTTCCACGCGGTCCGGGTGCCGGTCTACGGCGGACGGCTGGCGCTGCGCTCACCGGCCGGCCTGGCCCGGCTGGCCGGGGCGCTGGGCCGGTGGCTGCGGGACGCCGAGGGCGCCCCGCTGCGGCGGCTGGCGGCGGAGAAGGGCGATGCCGCCGCCTACATCCGGCTGACCGGGCTGCGGAACAACCGGGTACGGCTGCGCACCATGCTGTTCCTGCTGGCCTCGGTGGCCGGCGCCGGGCTGGCATTGGCGCTGTGGGTGCTGGCTCCCGGCTGGCTGCTGGCCGCCGCTGCCGCCTGCGTGGCGGTGCTCGGCTGGGCAGGTGCCCCGGCGGACGCACCCGTCGTCCACAGGGCTGTGGAGACGGCCGACGCACCCCGGCTCACCTCGGAGATGGTGGTCAAGGCGATGGCCTCCATCGGCATCTCGCAGATCACTTCCGAAGTGGCCAAAGGCCGGGACGGCATCCGGTTCGTCTCCCCGATCGTGCGGGAGGGTCCGGGCTGGCGGGCGGATATCGACCTGCCGCCGGGCGTCACTCCGGCCGATGTGCTGGACCGCCGCCCGCGCCTGGCATCGGCGCTCCGCCGGCCGCTGGGCTGTGTCTGGCCCGAGGCGAACGCCGCCGAGCACGAAGGACGGCTGGTCCTGTGGGTGGGCGACCGGGACCTGTCCAAGGCGGGCGCGGTGCGCTGGCAGCTCGCGCAGGCCCGGCGGCACGACATCTTCGCCCGGATTCCGTTCGGGATCGATCCGCGAGGGCGCGGGCAGTCCGTGCCGATGGTGCAGCACAACATCCTGATCGGTTCGCAGCCCGGACAGGGCAAGACCTCCGCCGTGCGGGTGCTGGCCTGCGGCGCCGCCCTCGATCCCTCGGTGGAGCTGTGGCTGCACGAGAACAAGGGCACGGGCGACCTGGACGAGCTGGAGCACGTCTCCCACCGGTTCGTCTCCGGTATCGATGACGAGTCGATCGGCTACGCCGCGGACTCCCTGGCCCGGCTTCGCCAGGAGGTGATGCGGCGGGCCGCGGCCATGAAACGGCTGCCGAGGGATCTGTGTCCGGACAAGCGGATCACACGGGAGATCGCAGACCGCCGCTCGCTGGAGCTGTGGCCGCTGGTGGCGGTCTTCGACGAGTGTCAGAACGTCTTTGCTCACGCCGCCCACGGCAAGCAGGCCGGGGAGGACGCGGAGTTCGTCATCAAGGTGGGACGTGCTCTCGGGGTGACGCTGGTGCTGGCCACGCAGCGCCCCGACAAGGACAGCCTTCCCACCGGGGTGTCCGGCAACGTCTCCATCCGGTTCTGCCTGCGGGTGGGCGGCCAGGTGGAGAACGACATGATCCTGGGCACGTCCGCCTACAAGAACGGCATCCGGGCCACGATCTTCCGCCCGGAAGCCGACGCGGGCAACGGCTACCTGGTCGGCGCCACGTCGGCGCCGGCCGTGGTCCGGGTCGCCTACCTGGACATGAACGCCACCAAGGAGATCGGCCAGCGCGCCCGGCGGCTGCGGGAAGCCGCCGGCACCCTGTCCGGCCACGCGCTGGGAGAAGGCGCCGCGCAGGCCGGGCCGTCCTACGACCTGCTGGCCGATGTCCTCAGCGTCGTCCCGGCCCGGGAGGAACGGGTGTGGAACGAGCGGATCGCCGCCCGCCTGGCCGAGCTGCGGCCGGAGGTCTACGGCGGCTGGGAAGCGGCCAGCGTCACCGCCGCACTGAAGCCGTTCGGCGTCCGGGCGCGGGACGTGGCCGGGACCACCGACGACGGAACGCGCACCACCCGACGCGGCATCGTCCGCGAACACCTCCTCAAGGCGATTGCGGAGCGTGAGGGAAACCAGGGCGACGGATAGCCCGTCGCCCCGCTGCCGGTAGCAGGCGCGCCTGCTACCGGTAGCACCTCCGCTAGCGCCCCCTATGGGCTCCGGCCAGCGATCTAGCCGATAGCAGCCCACCTGCGGAAACGCCGGAATCCCCGGATCGGAGCCTGCCATGCCCCCGGAACTGGCCGCTATAGCCTTCCTCACCTTCATCACTCTCGGTTACATCGCGCTGTGTGCGATCAGCCCGCTCGGCCGCTGCCGCACCTGCGAAGGGCTCGGCTTCGCCCTGCGCACTACCCGGCGGGGAGCGCTCCGCAGGGGCAAGGACTGCCGCCGCTGCCGGGCCACCGGCCGCCGCCTGCGCCTCGGTCGCCGCGCCTACAACGCCTGGCTCCGGCTGTACCGCGCCGGGAGCCGCTGACACCTCCCGGAACGGAGAACCGCCGTGGTCATCACCCTGTCCCTGCTCGCCGTCTTCGCGGCCGGGGCCGTGCTGCTGCTGAAGTTCCGCGCGCTTGGTCCCGCCGCCTTCGTGACGGTCTTCCTGTTCGGCTTCCTCGCCGCCCAGACGCCAGCGGTGGCCGAACCCCTCAACGCCGTCATCGGCCCGGTCGCCGATGCCCTTTCCCAGCTCGGAAGTTAGGAGACGTTCCGATGTCCCACCGGATCAGCCTCATGGCCGCGGGCGAGCTGCGCGACGCGCTCACCGCCCACCGGCGCGGGGACGCCGCCGCCGCTGCCGCCGCCCTGATGGCCATCGACGCCGAATCCTGGCAGGCCATTCAGCAGCGCATGTCCGCTCTCGGTGGGGACCTCCCCGCGCTGCTCGCCCACCTCGGCAGCGACGACTGACGGCCGCCCGTGCGGCCCCGGCCCGCCCCGGCCGGGCAGGCCGAAGACAGCAAGCCGCCGTTCTGACTTCGCCCGGGAGCAGCGGGCTTCTTCCTTGGCCGGATCGGCCGCTGCTCCCGGTTCTCCATGCCCATCGAAGGAACAGGAGACCTCCCACTATGTCGCATCACCGCCGCAGCCTGCTACTGGCGGCTGCCCTGGCCGCCGCCGCGCGCGGCTGGCCCGTGATCCCGCTGCGGCCCGGCGGGAAGCGCCCGGCCGGGCACCCGGAGGACCGCTGCCCGCGCGCCGGCCGCTGTGCCGCCGGGCACCGCACGCCGGAGCAGCGCGCCACCACCGACCGGACGCTGATCGAAGCCTGCTGGGCACAGCGGCCGTACAACGTCGGCATCGCCACCGGCCCGGCCGGGCTGGTCGTGGTCGACCTGGACGTGCCCAAGGGGCCGGGGGACCGGCCCCGGGACGAGTGGACGCTGCCCGGAGTCAGCGACGGCATGGACGTGTTCGCGGTGCTCTGCGAGAGGCACGGCGAGCAGTTCCCGGCCGACACGTACACCGTGCGGACCCGGCGGGGTGGCGTCCACCTCTACTTCGCGGCGCCCGCCGGGGCGGAGCTGCGGAACACCAGCGGGCAGCTCGGCTGGAAGGTCGACACCCGGGCACACGGCGGATATGTCGTGGCCGCCGGCAGCCAGGTCGACGGCCGCCCCTACACGGTCCTGAACGACGCACCGCCCGCCATGCTGCCCGGCTGGCTGATGACGGCCCTCACCCCGCCTCGCCGGTCTGTGGCCCGGCCCGTCATCACCGCGCCGCGCAACGCCGGGCGAGTCGCCCGGGTCGCGCTGGAGAGGGAGAGCCAGGCCATCGCGTCGGCACCGGAGGGGGAACGGGAGCGCCGGCTGTTCACCGCCTCCCGGGCCATGGGACGGTTCGTGGCCTGGGGCGACATTGCGCGCCACGAAGTCGAGGAGGCTTTTCAGGCGGCTGGGCAGGCGGCTGGCCTCAAACCGCACGAGTGCCGCTCCACCCTGCGCAGTGCCCTGAACTGGTCCATCCGCACCGCCCGTCCCAGGGAGGCGGTGTGAGGCCGGGACACCCCCACCTGAAAAGCCTTCCCAGCGACCGGCCGGACCTGTGGACGGGGGAGGAGGAGCAGCCGGGCGAACCGGCGTGGGAGGAGCCCATCCCCCTCTCCCGCCGCCGGGAACTGCCCGCCTTCCCCACGGCCGCCCTGCCCGGCTGGCTGCGGGACTACGTGGACGCGGTGGCCGAGGAGACCCAGACGCCGGTGGACCTGGCCGCCTGCGTTGCCCTGGCGGTGCTCGCCACGGCCGCCGGCGGGCGCTCGGTGGTACACGTCCGGGGCGGCTGGCGCGAGCCCACGAACCTGTTCGTGGTGGTCGCCCTGCCGCCCGCCAACCGCAAGAGCGCCGTCTTCGCCGCGGTGACCGGTCCCCTGTACGAAGCCGAGCAGCGGCTACGGGACGCCCGGCGGGCGGAGATCGTGGAAGCGCAGCTCACCGCCCGCCTGGCACAGTCCGCCGCCGACAAGGCAGCGGCCAAGGCCGCCGCAGCGAGCGGCGAACAGCGAGACGTCCTGGTCGAAGAGGCCGTGGGGCTGGCTCAGGCGGCCGAAGCGGTGACCATCCCGGCCGAACCGCAATTGCTCGCCGACGACTCCACCGCGGAAACTGTCTCCTCCCTGATGGCCGAGCAGGGCGGACGGATCTCGGTGATGTCCGCCGAGGGCGGCATCTTCGACATCATCGCCGGGCGGTACTCCGGCGCCCCCAATATGGAGCCCTTCCTGAAGGGCCATGCCGGCGACCGGCTCCGGGTGAACCGGCAAAGCCGCCGCGAGTACATCGAGCGCCCCGCGCTGACCATGGGCCTGTCCGTACAGCCGCAAGTGCTGGACGACATCGCCCGGGTCCGCGGCTTCGACGGGCGCGGCTTCCTGGCCCGCTTCCTGTACTCCGTCCCGGCCTCCCTGGTCGGCCGCCGAAAGGTCGTCACCGAGCCCGTGCCCGAGGCGGTGGCCGCCGCCTACCGCAGCAAGGTGATCGATCTGACGCTGACCCTGGCGGACTGGACGGACCCGGCCGTCCTCCAGCTCAGCCCGGAGGCCGACGCCGCGCTGATCGCCTGCCAGGAGCGCATCGAGCCGCAGCTCGCCCCCCGCGGCGCCCTGGGCCACATCACCAAATGGGCCGGGAAACTCGCCGGGGCGGTGGCCCGCATCGCGGCCCTGCTGCACCTGGCCGAACACCTCGAAGGCGGCCACACCCGGCCCGTCTCCGAGGCCACCATGCAGGCCGCCATCACCATCGGGCAGTACTTCACCGCCCACGCCCTGGCCGCGTTCGACGCCATGGGCGCCGACCCCACCGTCGACCGCGCGCACAGCCTGCTGGACGTGCTGCGCACCCACGGATGGCGGGAGGTCACCCGGCGGGACCTGTTCGCCACGCTCAGCCGCAGCGAATTCCCCACCGTCGCCGACCTCGAACCGGCGGTGCAACTGCTGGCGGAACACGGCTGGCTCCGGGAGGAACTGCCCGCCCGGACCGGTCGGCGCGGACGGCCGCCGGCACCCCGCTACGTACTCCACCCCAGCCTGTCGGAGGACGGCCGATGAGCCACGCATCGTCCCGCCGGGCCGACAGCGGCCCGCCGCACAAACCGCAGAATCCGCGGAAAACCCGCCGCATGTCCGCCGACCAGGGGCGACACCGGCCCCGCGGTCCGGTGGCCGCCCCGCCGCGGAAAGCCGCGGAACCGCCGCACAAATACCGGCCGACCGGCGGCGGCACCCCGGCCGCCGATTTCCGCGGGACTTCCGCCGGTTTCCGCGGCCCCCACCCGTCCCAGCCCCTCGCCGCAGCTCAGACCGCACATCCGCACCTTTCTGCGGATTCTGCGGTTTCTGCGGCGCCCCTCCGTACCCGTCGCCCCGAAGGGAGTGCCGTGCAGCCCGCGCCCGGTGTCCTGGTGCTGACCGTCCCGGAAGCGATGGCGGCCCTGAAGATCAGCCGCCCGAAGCTCTACGACCTGATCCGCTCCGGTGAGCTGCGCAGCTTCACCATCGGCCGGGCTCGTCGGGTGCCCGCCGAAGCGGTCGCCGCGTACATCCGCAAGCGCATGGAGGAAGCCGCCTGATGGCCAAGCGTCGCCCCAATGGCGGGGGAACCATCACCAGGCGCAGTGACGGCCGCTTCCAGGGGGCCGCCTATGTCACCGATACCGACGGCATCCGCAAGAGGGTCTACCGCTACGGCCGGACCTGGGACGAAGTGGCGGAGAAACTGGCGGAACTCCAGAACCAGGAGCGGAACGGCATTCCCGTGCCCTCCCGGGCCTGGACGGTCGGGGACTGGCTGGACTACTGGATCCGTCAGATCGTCCGCCCGAACTGCGAGTACAACACCTACGCCAAATACGAGGGCAAGGTGCGGCTGTACCTGGTGCCCTACCTGGGAAAGAAGTCGCTGCCCAAGCTCTCCCCCGGGCTGGTCCGGACCGCCCTCGCCGAGATGGACCGGGACGGGGTGCCGGCACCCACCCGGGCCGAGACGCTGCGCGTGCTGCGCAACGCGCTCAACCGGGCCAGGCGGGAGGAGCTGGTGACCCGCAACGTCGCCGAACTGGTGGACATGCCGAGGGTGGAAAAACGGGAGCGGAAACCCTGGACCGCGAAGGAGGCCGTCACCTTCCTGAGAACCGCGCGGCAGCACCGGCTCTATGCCGCCCTGGTGCTGCTCCTGGTGCTCGGACTGCGCCGGAGCGAAATCCTGGGGCTCCGCTGGCAGGACGTGGACTTCGACAACCAGCTCTTCACCCCGGTGCGGCAGGTGCAGCGGGAGAACGGCAAGCTCGTCCTGAAGAAGCTCAAGACCGAGTCCTCACAGGCCGCGCTCCCCCTGCCGGCCTTCTGCGCCGACGCCCTGCGGGAGCGGAAGCGGCTACAGGAAGAGGAGAAGCGGAAGGCCGGCCAGCGCTGGCACCAGGAGCCGGACGAGGACGTGATCTTCTCCGAGCGGCACGGCGGGCCGATCGAGCCGCGCGGCTTCTCCCGCAGCTTCGAGACGCTGGTCGGCCACGCCCCGGTCCGCCGGGTCACGGTCCGGCTGGCCCGCCACACCTGCGGGACGCTGCTGGCCTTCCTGAAGGTCCACCCCAAGGTGGCTCAGGCGATCCTCCGGCACAGCCAGATCAGCATGACCATGGACGTGTACACACACGTGGTGGACGACGACCAGCGAGCGGCGGCCGAGCTGCTGGCGGACCTGTTGCGGGGTTCGGCACCGCCCGGCTGATGTCAGCAATGGATGTCAAGAGCCCCCGGCCGGTACCGGCCGGGGGCTCTTTTGCATGTGGGGCTAACAGGACTTGAACCTGTGGCCTCATCCTTATCAGGGATGCGCTCTAACCATCTGAGCTATAGCCCCGCGCTGCTGCTCACAAAGGTTAGCGCATGCCCGGGGCGGCGCCCAAATCGGTAGCCGGCCCGGGCAGGGGCGCGGTCATTCGTCCTCGGCGAGGGTGNTGAACCTGTGGCCTCATCCTTATCAGGGATGCGCTCTAACCATCTGAGCTATAGCCCCGCGCTGCTGCTCACAAAGGTTAGCGCATGCCCGGGGCGGCGCCCAAATCGGTAGCCGGCCCGGGCAGGGGCGCGGTCATTCGTCCTCGGCGAGGGTGACCTCGATGCCCCCGACGAAGCCGGCCGACAGGTTGTACATGAAGGCCCCCAGGGTGGCCAGCGCCGTGGCCAGCACCACGTCGATGGCGGCGATCAGGCCGGTGAACGCCAGCACCCGGGACAGCGACAGGAACGCCTCCAGGTCGAAGCCCGCCGAGTTCTCCGTGCCGGTGGCCTCGCTGATGGTGCCGCCCACGGCCGAGAACACGCCCATGGAGTCCATCACCATCCACAGCACCGCCACCGCCACCACCGTGCAGATGCCCAGCGCGATGGAGAGCAGGAAGCTGACCTTCATCACCGACCACGGATCGGCCTTGGCCACCCGGAGCCGGGCCTTGCGCACCCGGGGCACCGTGCGTGCCCCGGTGCGGGGGCGGCGCACGCCGTGCCCCAGGGTCTCGCCGGGGGAGAAGCCTCCGGCACCGCCGCCGCCACCGCCACCGGACGCCGGACCCGGGCCGGACGGGCCCGCTGGCCGCAGCCGGGTGGTCTCGTCGGCCCGGGGCGGGGCCCCCGGCGGGGGCGAACCGGGCGGCGCCGGGTACGCCTGCGGCGGGTGGTACCGCTGGTCCTGCTGCTGGTCCGGATAGCCGCCGCCCTGGGCGTACGGATCGACCGGCCTGGCACTGGTCATGGTGGACCCCCCACGGGTCGTGTCCTGGGCTCGCCGGTCTTCCGAGCCGGTGCCGGTGCCGCCGCCCGCGGCGGCGGCCGACGGGTCGGCACCCCGACCGTCGTGTCCGGTACCGCCCCCGGGGACGCCCGCGGCTCCACTCACGGCATGCTCCTTGATGCTGTCGCTGGCTGTGCTCTGCTGCTGATGGTGGTGATGAGGCTGAGAGTAGCGGCGGCGGGGGCTGCAGGTCAGGACTCCGCGGCAGGAGCCCCGGTTCCGTCACCGGCCGCCGGTCCCCCGGCGGTGTCCGGGGCGGAGCCCGCGGCGGGCTCCGCGGCCTCGGCTTCGGCTGCGGCCTCGACCGCGGCCTCGACCTCCTCGGCCTCGCGGCCCGCCTCGGCGTTCCGGGCCACCCCGACCACGGCGTCCCGCTTGCCCAGATTGATGAGCTGGACGCCCATGGTGTCACGACCCGTCTCGCGGATCTCGTCGACCCGCGTGCGGATCACCCCGCCGCCGAGCGTGATGGCCAGGATCTCGTCACTTTCCTCGACCACCAGCGCGCCCACCAGCGAGCCGCGGTCCTCCACGATCCGGGCCGCCTTGATGCCCAGACCGCCACGGCCCTGCACTCGGTATTCGTCCACCTTTGTCCGCTTCGCATACCCACCGTCGGTCGCGGTGAACACAAAAGTGCCGGGCCGCACCACATTCATCGAGAGCAGTTCGTCGCCCTCGCGGAAGGACATGCCCTTGACGCCGCTGGTGGCGCGGCCCATCGGGCGCAGCGCCTCGTCCGAGGCCGTGAAGCGGATGGACTGTGCCTTACGGCTGATCAGCAGCAGGTCGTCGTCCGGACCGACCAGCTCGGCGCCGATCAGCTCGTCGTCCCGCCCGTCGTCCATCTGGCGCAGATTGATGGCGATCACGCCGCCGGAGCGCGGTGAGTCGTAGTCCTTCAGCGGGGTCTTCTTCACCAGGCCGGACTTGGTGGCCAGCACCAGGTACGGCGCGGCCGCGTAGTCCCGGATGGCCAGGATCTGGGCGATCCGCTCGTCCGGCTGGAAGGCCAGCAGATTGGCCACATGCTGCCCCTGGGCGTCCCGGCTGCCCTCGGGCAGCTCGTACGCCTTGGCCCGGTAGACGCGGCCCTTGTCGGTGAAGAACAGCAGCCAGTGGTGGGTGGTGGAGATGAAGAAGTGGTCGACGATGTCGGCCTCGCGCAGCTTGGCGCCGCGCACCCCCTTGCCGCCGCGCTTCTGCGCCCGGTAGTCGTCGGTCTTGGTGCGCTTGATGTAGCCGCCGCGGGTGACGGTGACCACGATGTCCCGCTCGGCGATCAGGTCCTCGATGGACATGTCGCCCTCGAAGGGCACCAGCTCGGTGCGCCGGTCGTCGCCGAACTTCTCCACGATCGCGGCCAGTTCCTCGCTGATGATGCCGCGCTGCCGCTCGGGGGAGGCCAGGATGGCGTTGTACTCGGCGATCTTGGCCTGGAGTTCGTCGTGCTCGGAGGTGATCTTCTGCCGCTCCAGGGCGGCCAGCCGGCGCAGCTGCATCTCCAGGATGGCGTTGGCCTGGATCTCGTCGATGGAGAGCAGCTCCATCAGCCCGGTGCGCGCGGTGTCCACCGTGTCACTGCGCCGGATCAGGGCGATGACCTCGTCGATGGCGTCCAGCGCGGCGAGCAGGCCGCGCAGGATGTGCGCCCGCTCCTCGGCCTTGCGCAGCCGGAAGCGGGTGCGGCGCACGATGACGTCGATCTGGTGGGCGACCCAGTTGCGGATGAAGGCGTCCAGCGAGAGGGTGCGCGGCACGCCGTCCACCAGGGCCAGCATGTTGGCGCCGAAGTTGGTCTGCAGATCGGTGTGCTTGTAGAGGTTGTTCAGCACCACCTTGGCGACCGCGTCCCGCTTGAGGACGATCACCAGCCGCTGGCCGGTGCGGGAGGAGGTCTCGTCCCGGACGTCGGCGATGCCCGCGACCCGGCCGTCCTTGACCAGGTCGGCGATCTTCAGGGCGAGGTTGTCCGGGTTGACCTGGTAGGGCAGCTCGGTGACCACCAGGCACTGGCGGCCCTGGATCTCCTCGACCTCGACCACCGCGCGCATGGTGATGGAGCCGCGGCCGGTGCGGTAGGCCTCCTCGATGCCCTTGCGGCCCACGATCAGGGCGCCGGTGGGGAAGTCCGGGCCCTTGATCCGCTCGACCAGGGCCTCCAGCAGCTCCTCGGGGGCGGCCTCGGGGTGCTCCAGGTACCACTGGATACCGGAGGCCACCTCGCGGAGGTTGTGCGGCGGGATGTTGGTGGCCATGCCGACCGCGATCCCGGAGGAGCCGTTGATCAGCAGGTTGGGGATGCGGGACGGCAGGACCGTCGGCTCCTGGTTGCGGCCGTCGTAGTTGTCCTGGAAATCGACGGTCTCCTCGTCGATGTCCCGGAGCATCTCCATGGCCAGCGGGGCCATCTTGCACTCGGTGTACCGCATGGCGGCGGCCGGGTCGTTGCCCGGGGAGCCGAAGTTGCCGTTGGAGTCCACCAGCGGCATCCGCATGGCCCAGGACTGGGCCAGCCGCACCAGGGCGTCGTAGATGGAGGAGTCGCCGTGCGGGTGGTAGGAGCCCATCACGTCGCCCACCACGCGGGCGCACTTGTAGAAGCCCTTCTCCGGGCGGTAGCCGCCGTCGTACATGGCGTAGAGCACGCGGCGGTGCACGGGCTTGAGGCCGTCCCGCACGTCCGGCAGCGCCCGGGAGACGATCACGCTCATCGCGTAGTCGAGATAGGAGCGCTGCATCTCGGTCTCAAGGGTGACCGGCTCGATCCGGTGCACCAGCTCGTCGGCGACCGCGGTGGGGGCCAGCTCCGCGGCGTCCCCGACGGGAGCGGGCTCCTCGGGCGGGGTGGCGGGAGTGTTGTCCTCGGCCATGGTGTGCGTCCGGTTCCTTTCAGGACATGCTCGTCGGCGGGACGGGGCGGGGCGGGGCGGTGGAGGCGGCGCGGCGGGGTGCGGCGGGCCGCGGTCAGATGTCCAGGAAGCGGACGTCCTTGGCGTTGCGCTGGATGAAGGAGCGCCGGGCCTCGACGTCCTCGCCCATGAGGATGGAGAAGAGGTCGTCGGCGGCGGCGGCATCGTCCAGGGTGACCTGGCGCAGCACCCGGTGGGCCGGGTCCATGGTGGTGACCCGCAGCTCCTCGGCGTTCATCTCGCCCAGACCCTTGAAGCGCTGGATCGAGTCCTCCCGGATCCGCCTGCCCTGCTGCCGGCCCAGCTCGATCAGGCTGTCCCGCTCGCGGTCGGAGTAGGCGTACTCGTGCTCGTCCCGGCCCCACTTGATCTTGTAGAGCGGGGGCTGGGAGAGGTAGACGTGCCCGGCCTCCACCAGCGGGCGCATGAAGCGGAACAGCAGGGTGAGCAGCAGGGTGTTGATGTGCTGGCCGTCCACATCCGCGTCCGCCATCAGGATGATCTTGTGATAGCGCAGCCTGGTGATGTCGAAGTCCTCGTGGATGCCGGTGCCGAAGGCCGAGATCAGCGCCTGGACCTCGGTGTTCTGCAGCACCTTGTCGATCCGGGCCTTCTCGACGTTCAGGATCTTGCCGCGGATGGGCAGGATGGCCTGGTACTGCGGATCGCGGCCGGACTTGGCCGAGCCGCCCGCGGAGTCGCCCTCCACGATGAAGATCTCGCACTTGGCGGGGTCGTTGGACTGGCAGTCGCTGAGCTTGCCGGGAAGCGAGGCGGTCTCCAGCAGGCCCTTGCGGCGGGTCAGGTCGCGGGCCTTGCGGGCGGCCACCCGGGCGGTCGCGGCCTGGATGGCCTTGCGGACGATGTCCGCGGCCTCGGTGGGGTTGCGGTCGAACCAGTCGGAGAGCCGGTCGTTGACGACCTTGTGCACGAAGGTCTTGGCCTCGGTGTTGCCCAGCTTGGTCTTGGTCTGGCCCTCGAACTGCGGCTCGCCCACCTTGATCGAGATGATCGCGGTCAGGCCCTCGCGGACGTCCTCGCCGGTGAGGTTGTCGTCCTTCTCGCGGAGCAGCTTCCGCTCCCGGGCGTAGCGGTTGACCAGGGCGGTCAGCGCGGCGCGGAAGCCCTCCTCGTGGGTGCCGCCCTCGTGGGTGTGGATGGTGTTGGCGAAGCTGTAGACACCCTCGGTGTACTGGGTGTTCCACTGCATGGCCACCTCCACCGACAGCATCCGCTGCTTGTCCTCGGCGGCGAAGTCGATCACCGAGGGGTGCACCGGCTCGCCCTTGCGGGAGTTGAGGTGGCGGACGAAGTCGGAGATGCCGCCCTCGTAGTGGTAGGTCACCGAGCGGGGCTGGTTGTCGTCCTCGCTGGCGGTGGTGTCCGCGCCCGCGGTCTGCTTGGCCGCCTCCCGCTCGTCGGTGAGGGAGATGGTCAGCCCGCGGTTGAGGAAGGCCATCTCCTGGAAGCGGCGGGAGAGCGTCTCGAAGGAGTAGTCGGTGCTCTCGAAGATGCTTCCGTCGGCCCAGAAGGTGACCGAGGTGCCGGTCTCCTCGGTGGCCTCGTGCCGGGCCAGGGGAGCGGTGGGCACGCCCGTCTTGTAGTCCTGGGTCCAGCGGTAGCCGTCCCGCCGGACCTCGACCGCCACCTTGGTGGACAGGGCGTTCACCACGGAGACGCCCACGCCGTGCAGACCGCCGGAGACGGCGTACCCGCCGCCGCCGAACTTGCCGCCCGCGTGCAGCACGGTGAGCACCACCTCGACGGCCGGCTTGCCCTCGGAGGGCACGATGCCGACCGGGATACCGCGGCCGTTGTCCACCACGCGGACGCCGCCGTCGGCCAGCAGCGTCACGGAGATGGTGTCGGCGTACCCGGCGAGCGCCTCGTCGACGGAGTTGTCCACCACTTCCTGGACGAGGTGGTGGAGACCGCGCTCACCGGTGGACCCGATGTACATGCCGGGGCGCTTGCGGACTGCGTCCAGGCCCTCCAGCACGGTGATCGCGCTGGCGTCGTACGCGCCGGCGCCGACGGGACCGGCCTGCTCCGTGCCCGGTGCGGTGGCCTGGTCTGCCGCGGTCGCTGCGGTCGCTGCGGAGTCGGCTGCCGCTTCCGCCGCCCGGGAGGGCTCCGGAGAGCCGGCGGGAACGGCAGGGTTGGTCTCATGGATATTGCCGGAATCGGCCACGAAGCGCCCTTTCTGGCACAGCACGCCCTGCTCCGGTTCCGCCGACGGGGCAGCCCGGAGTGGCCGTGTCGCTCGACATGGTCCGCAGTGAGGCGGTCCCGCCCAGTCTACCGGTACGCGCCGACACAATGCCGGTTTGCGGGGGCCTGGCGGCCGATGTGCTGCCCTGAACCGGCATGGACCGACTCCCTATATGCGGGAGGTGCCCCGGAAACGCTCAGCGGGGCACACAGCGCCCCGGATGTTGCCGCTCGGAAGCCCTCCGGCAAGCCCACGGAGGGTGACCTCTGTCACATTTCGTCACACCAGGCCCAAGGGTCACCCGGCAGGGTCCGGCCACCGCGTTCCGGCCTCCTCCGGCCTCCTCCGGCCCGGCACGGCTGTGGTCCGGAGGACGCGAAGGAGAAGGTGCGGAGGGGTCAGCCGTAGGTGTCGCCGGGGCCGCGGCTGCCGGGCGCCCGCCACCGGCCACCGCCACCACCGCCCGCGCCCCGGCCGGGACCGCCCGGCCCGCCGGGGCCGGTCACGCGGATCAGCTTCACCGCGCCCCGGCCCAGATCCTGGTTGAGCCGGGCCAGCACCTGCGGGGCGAGCAGCCGCAGCTGCGTCGCCCAGGCCGTGGAGTCGCAGCGCACGGTCAGGGTGCGGGACTCCTCGTCGAAGTGCTCGGGCCGCCAGTGCTCGGCATTGGTGGCCCCCACGATCTCCGGCCAGCGGCCCATCACCCCGCCCACCGCCAGCGGCAGCTCCCAGCCGCGCTCGGCGGTCAGCCGCTCCAGCGCGGCGGCCAGCGGCAGCGGATCGCGGCCGTCGGCCCCGGCCGCCGAGCGGCGCCCGCCGCGGCGGGGCACCCCGGTCTGCCGGGACCCGGTGCCGCGCTCCCGCGCCCGCTCCTTGGCCGCCCGCAAGGCCACCCGGGCCAGATCCACCCCGGAGAGCCGCTGCTCCCCCGCCTCCCCCGCCTTCCCCGGCTCCTTGGGCTCCGCCGGCGGCGCGGACGCCGAGGGCCCGCCGCCCGTGCCGCCCGGTCCTCCGGCGGCGCTGTTCCCGGCAGGTCCGGGCCCGGCCCCGGGGGCCCCGGCGGGTCCGCCCGGAGGCCGCGCCGGCCGCCGGGGCCCGGGAACCTCCTCAGCCATCGCCGCGCTCCACCCGGCCGCCGGAGACGGTGAACCGGGTGCCGGCGAGCACCGCGGGCACATCCTCGGCGACCGCCGCCGTCACCATCACCTGCTCCCCCGGCGCCACCAGTTCGGCCAGCCGCTCCCGCCGCCGCGTGTCCAGCTCGGCGAAGACGTCGTCCAGCACCAGCACCGGCTCGGGGCCCTCGTCGCGCAGCAGCGCATAACTGGCCAGTCGCAGCGCCAGCGCCAGTGACCAGGACTCACCGTGGCTGGCATAGCCCTTGGCAGGCAACTGCCCCAGCCGCAGCAGCAGGTCGTCCCGGTGGGGGCCGACCAGTGTCACCCCGCGCTCGATCTCCTTGGGCCGGGCCTCGCGCAGTGCGGCCAGCAGCCGCTCGTGGAGCACGGCCGGCGCCTCGCCGTACGGCGCCCGGCCGCCCGCCCCCGCGCCCTGCCCCTCGGCACCGGAGCCGGGTGGCGGGCAGACCCGGTACTCCATTGCCACCGGGCCCTCGCCCGGCGCGACCTGCTCGTACGCCTTGCCGGTCAGCGGCTCCAGCGCCTGCACCAGCGACAGCCGGTGCGCCAGCAGCTCCGCCCCGGCCCTGGCCAGATGCTGGTCCCACACGTCCAGGGTGGACAGATCCATGGCGCGGCCGCCGTGCCGCCGGGCCATGGCGGCCGTCTTCAGCAGGGTGTTCCGCTGGCGCAGCACCCGGTCGTAGTCCGAGCGCACCCCGGCCATCCGCGGCGCGCGGGCCATCACCAGCTCGTCCAGGAACCGGCGGCGGCCGTCGGGATCGCCCTTCACCAGGTTCAGATCCTCGGGGGCGAACAGCACCGTCCGCACGATGCCCAGCACCTCGCGCGGGCGCACCGGCGCGGAGCGGTTGATCCGCGCCCGGTTCGCCCGGCCGGGAAGCAGCTCCAGCTCCACGGACTGACGCCGCTCGCCCTCCACCACGGCGGCCCTGATCACCGCACGCTCGGCGCCCGCCCGCACCAGCGGGGCGTCGGACGCCACCCGGTGGCTGCCCAGGGTGGCCAGATAGCCGACCGCCTCGACCAGATTGGTCTTGCCCTGGCCGTTGGGACCGATGAAGGCCGACACCCCCGGGCCGAGGGGCACCTCGGCCCGCGCATAGGAACGGAAGTCGGCGAGCGACAGATGCGTCACATGCACGGTGCCCCTCCAGCCTCCTTCCGGTCTGTTCCGTCCGTCTCTGTTCCGTCCGCCGTCAGCGCTCTCCGGCGTCCCCGGCGTCCCCGGCGGCGCCGCCTTCCGGAGCGGCCGAGGTGACCGCGTGGCCGCCGAACTGGTTGCGCAGTGCGGCGATCATCTTCATCTGCGGAGAGTCGTCCTGCCGGGAGGCGAACCGGGCGAACAGCGAGGCGGTGATCGCCGGCAGCGGCACCGCGTGGTCGATCGCCGCCTCCACCGTCCAGCGTCCCTCACCGGAGTCCTGGGCGTAACCGCGCAGCGCGGTCAGATGCTCGTCGTCGTCCAGCGCCCGGACGGCCAGGTCCAGCAGCCAGGAGCGGATCACCGTCCCCTGCTGCCAGGAGCGGAACACCTCGCGGACGTCCGTCACCGGGCCGGCCGCCTCCAGCAGCTCCCAGCCCTCGGCGAAGGCCTGCATCATGGCGTACTCGATGCCGTTGTGCACCATCTTGGCGAAGTGGCCGGCGCCGGCCCGCCCGGCGTGCACCGCGCCGAACTCGCCCTCCGGCTTGAGCGCGTCGAAGACCGGCTGCACCCGGGCCACGTGCTCGCTCTCGCCGCCGTACATCAGGGCGTAGCCGTTCTCCAGGCCCCAGACGCCGCCGGAGACGCCGCAGTCCACGAAGCCGATGCCGCGCTCGGCCAGCAGGGCGGCATGGGTCTCGTCGTCCGTCCAGCGGGAGTTTCCGCCGTCGACCACCACATCGCCGGGGGAGAGCAGACCGGCCAGCTCGGCGATGGTGGAGCGGGTCGGCTCTCCGGCCGGGACCATCACCCACACCACCCGCGGAGCGGCCAGCCCGTCCACCAGGTCCTTCAGGCTGTGGACATCGGCGAGGTCGGCGTTGCGGTCGTAGCCGAGGACGGTGTGGCCGGCGCGGCGGATGCGTTCGCGCATGTTGCCGCCCATCCTGCCGAGGCCGATGAGACCGAGCTCCATGGAAAACGGGCCTTTCTGGTGGTTCCTTGGGGTGAGCGCACCCTCCGCAGCGCCGCGCCGCCCGCGGGCCGCATGCGGCTGCTCGCCGTTCCGGCCCGGGGCTGCCGCGGCGCTGCGGAGGGTGCGGACGGGGTGCGGGAAGGCCCGGGACCGGGTCACTCCCGGCCTTCGAGACTACGCCCCGGCACCCGTGCTCACCTGTGGGGTTCCGCTGCTCAGACGCGCCCGGAGCGGCGGCCGGGCGTCAGCCGCTGAGCCGCACCGGCATGATCAGGTACTTGTACGCCTCGTCCGCCTCGGCATCCACCGCCGGGCGCCCGCTGAGCAGCGCCGGCTTGGTCGAGGTGGTGAAGGAGAGCTGGGCGGCCGGGGAGTCGATGGCGCTCAGGCCCTCCAGCAGGAAGCCGGGGTTGAAGGCGATGGAGATGTCCTCGCCCTCGAGCTGGGCGTCCAGCCTCTCCACAGCCTGTGCATCGTCGCTGGAGCCGGCCTCCAGGGTGAGCACGCCCTGCTCGAAGCTGAGACGGACCGGGGTGTTGCGCTCGGCGACCAGCGCCACGCGCTTGACCGCCTCCACGAACGGCGCGGTCTCCAGCACCGCCACGGAGTTGAACTCGGTGGGGAAGAGCGTGCGGTACTTGGGCAGGTCCCCCTCCAGCAGCCGGGTGGTGGTGCGCCGGCCGGCCCCCTCGAAACCGATCAGGCCCTCGCCCTTGCCGGCGCCGGAAAGCGCCAGGCTGACCGTCTCCCCGGCGCTGAGCGACTTGGCGGTCTCCAGCAGCGTCTTGGCGGGGACCAGGGCCACCGCCGAGGTGTCCGGGCTCTCCGGCTTCCACAGGAACTCGCGGACCGCGAAGCGGTAGCGGTCGGTGGAGGCGAGGGTGACGGTGTCCCCCTCGATCTCGATCCGCACACCGGTGAGCACCGGCAGGGTGTCGTCCCGGCCGGCCGCGATGGCCACCTGGGCGACGGCCGCGGCGAAGACCTCACCGGGCACGGTGCCGGTGGTGGCCGGCATCTCGGGCAGCGCCGGGTACTCCTCCACCGGCAGGGTGTGCAGGGTGAACCGGGAGGAGCCGCAGACCAGCGAGACCCGCACCCCGTCGGTGGAGAGCTCCACGGGGCGGTTCGGGAGCGCCCGGGAGATGTCCGCCAGCAGCCGCCCGGAGACCAGGACCGTGCCCTCCTCCTCGACCTCGGCCTCGACGGAGACCCGTGCCGAGACCTCGTAGTCGAAGCCGGAGAGGCTGAGCGTGCCGTCCTCGGCCTTCAGCAGCAGGCCCGCGAGAACCGGAACCGGCGGGCGTGCCGGCAGGCTTCGTGCCGCCCATGCCACCGCCTCCGCGAGCACATCGCGTTCCACCCGGATCTTCACGTCGGCCGCCTCCTGCTGTAGCTGGCTGCTCTGGATTGCCAGGGACCAGTCTGACGCACACCGCTGACAGACAGGGCCCGGAGGAGTCAAGTCGCGTCGGGAGGGGTATGCCGTGGCCGGGCCGAGTTGTGCACAGCCCCCACTTCGAATCGATCGGGGCGCTCTCTATCTGTAGTGGTAGTAGTAGGGCCTGTGGAAACCGTGGATAACTCCGTTTCCCCTGGTCACAGCCGGTTTTTTGTCCACATGCCCTGTGGGTGGGGCAGTGGACGAAACAGGGGGTGCTGTGGATGACGAGCGGCTGTCCACACCCTGTCCCCAGCCTTCCCCAGGTTGCCCACAGCTTCGTCCCCAGAATCCGGGGAGTTGCCCACAGGCTCCTCGTCACATCTGTGTGAGCTGTTTCACTCCGGCCGGTGAGAGGGCGCTTCACGTTGCCGAACAGTGGACAAAGCTGTGGACCGGCTGTGTACAACCCCGCCTTCCCTGTGGGAAACCCCCTCCGGGCCGTGGACAACATCATGCACGACCGGTCGTGCACCGCTGCCGGTCCACAGCCTGTGGATCTCCGTTCTCCACAAATCCACAGGGGGTCCACCTGCGAGGATGCCCCTCCGGGAAGCGTCCTGTGGACGGGATTATGGACAACTCCGGCCGTGCACAGGGTGTGGACACCGGAGTCCCGCGGATTCTGTGGACAACTCCCCTGCACCGGGCCGGAATCGAACAAAGCCCCTGAGCTGTCTCAGGGGCTTTTCGATTCCCGCGGAGGCGGGACGGAGGGCTCAGCGGCCGCGGGGGTCGGACTCGACGCCGTTCTTGATGCGGTTGGTGAGTTCGGTGACCTGGTTGTAGATGGAGCGCCGCTCGGCCATCAGGGCCCGGATCTTGCGGTCCGCGTGCATCACCGTGGTGTGGTCCCGGCCGCCGAAGGCCTGGCCGATCTTGGGCAGCGAGAGGTCGGTCAGCTCCCGGCACAGGTACATGGCGATCTGCCGGGCGGTGACCAGGATGCGGCTGCGCGAGGAGCCCGCCAGGTCCTCCACGGAGAGCCCGAAGTAGTCGGCCACCGCCGCGGTGATGTCCTCGGCGGTGATCTCCGGGGTGGCGTGCTCCCCGCCCGGGATCAGGTCCTTGAGGACGATCTCGGTCAGTGCCAGGTCGACCGGCTGCCGGTTGAGGCTGGCGAAGGCCGTCACCCGGATCAGCGCGCCCTCCAGCTCGCGGATGTTGCGGGAGATCCGGGAGGCGATGAACTCCAGCACCTCGGGCGGGGCGTTGAGCTGCTCCTGCACCGCCTTCTTGCGCAGGATCGCGATGCGGGTCTCCAGCTCGGGCGGCTGGACGTCGGTGATCAGGCCCCACTCGAAGCGGTTGCGCAGCCGGTCCTCCAGGGTGATCAGCTGCTTGGGCGGCCGGTCCGAGGAGAGCACGATCTGCTTGTTGGCGTTGTGCAGGGTGTTGAAGGTGTGGAAGAACTCCTCCTGGGTGGACTCCTTGCTGGCCAGGAACTGCACGTCGTCCACCAGCAGGATGTCCATGTCCCGGTAGCGCTTGCGGAAGGCGTCCGCCTTGCCGTCCCGGATGGAGTTGATGAACTCGTTGGTGAACTCCTCCGAGCTCACATAGCGCACCCGGGTGCCGGGGTAGAGGCTGCGGGCGTAGTGCCCGATGGCATGCAGCAGGTGCGTCTTGCCCAGCCCTGACTCGCCGTAGATGAAGAGCGGGTTGTACGCCTTGGCGGGGGCCTCGGCCACCGCGACCGCCGCGGCGTGCGCGAAGCGGTTCGAGGCGCCGATCACAAAGGTGTCGAAGAGGTACTTGGGATTGAGCCGGGGCTCCCCGGGCCCGGCCGCCGGCGCGTTCCGGTCCGGGCGTTGCGCGGGCGGGCCGCCGCCGGGGCCGCCCGCCGGACCGG